>CAKKRB010000122.1 GCA_919902485.1 Omnitrophica bacterium GWA2_41_15
TAGCAGTGATGGGCTGTGAAGTGAATGGGCCTGGAGAGGCAAAGGAAGCAGATATAGGCATTGCCTGCGGCAAAGGGTCTGGAGTTATATTTAAGAAGGGGAAGATTGTAAAGAGGGTAAGGGAAAAAGATATAGCAAAGGAGCTTTTAAAAAACATAACAACTTGACACTACAGACATTGTCTCAAGTGTCAAGTTGTTTAGAGTTTATGAGATGGAGTAAATATTTTATACTAACATTGAAAGAGGTGCCGAGCGAGGCTGAGGCAGTGAGCCACCGCCTTATGATACGCGCTGGCCTTGTAAGGAAACTTGTCTCAGGCGCTTATATCTACCTTCCTTTAGGCCTAAGGGTTTTGAAAAAAGTTGAAAATATCATTCGCGAAGAAATGGACAAGCGAGACGCTATTGAACTTTTTTTACCGTCTATACAGCCTGTTGAATTATGGCATGAGTCAGGCAGGTATAAGGATTTAGGCGAAGATCTTATAAAATTTCAAGACAGACATAATAGAATCATAGTTTTCGGTCCTACCCACGAAGAAGTGATTACAGATCTTGTAAGAAACCATATAAATTCCTACAAACAGCTTCCAATAACTCTTTACCAGATTCAAACAAAATTCAGAGATGAAGTAAGGCCAAGGTTTGGAGTAATACGCAGCAGGGAATTTATAATGAAAGATGCGTACAGTTTTGACAGGGATTGGCAGGGGTTAGACGAAAGTTATAAAAAGATGTATGAAGCATATAAAGCGATTTTTAAGAGATGCGGTTTGAATGCTATTGCAGTAGAGGCTGATTCCGGGGTTATGGGAGGGGATGTTTCACATGAATTTATGGTAGTCTGCGAAAGCGGAGAGGATTTTCTGGCGCATTGCGCTTCTTGCGGATATGCTGCGAGCCTGGCTGTAGCAGAGGTAGGGGACAGGCATGCCTATCCCCTACTGAACATGAAAGAATTAAAAGAAGTAGATACGCCAGGGGTATCTACGATTGAAAAAGTGGGGGAGTTTCTAAAAGTTAAGCCAGAGGAAATGGTAAAGACACTTATTTACATGGCAGATGAAAAGCCAATAGCTATTCTTATAAGAGGGGATCATGAGGCAAATGAAACAAAAATTAAGAAATATTTAAAATGCCAAAGGCTTGAGATGGCTAATGAAGACGTTATAAAGAAAGTAACCGGCGGCCCTATGGGGTTTTCAGGGCCTGTGGGTTTAACCGACAGCAAGGGCCAAGAAACAAGGCTTATAGGTGACAATTCGATCCAGGGCATGGTTAATTTTGTAACAGGAGCAAATAAAAAAGACAAACATTATATAAATACGAACTTAGACAGGGATTTTAAGGTTACTGAATGGGCTGATCTGAGGGTTATTACTGAAAAAGACTTCTGTCCCAAGTGCAATAAAAACATAAAGATAGAGCATGCAATAGAGATGGGCCATGTGTTTAAATTAGGCCTTAAATATTCAAAGGCAATGAAGGCAGAATTCTCGGATGAAGACGGCAAGTTGAAACCTGTGGTAATGGGCTGTTACGGCATAGGCGTAAACAGGATTATAGCAACTGCAATAGAGCTTCATAATGACGAAAAAGG
>CAKKRB010000123.1 GCA_919902485.1 Omnitrophica bacterium GWA2_41_15
AACCTGCCGGGTTTGTAGCCTCTCATCCTGGATTCAGGAAGTTTTGCGAATATATCCCGTATAAAAGAAAACACGCCTGTGTAAGTTACTGGATTTGAACGAGGCGTCCTGCCTATAGGCGACTGGTCAACCACAATAACTTTATCTATATTCTCAATGCCTTCAATTCCATCGTGCAGGCCTGGCTTTTCCTTTGACCCGTAAAATTTCTTTGCCAGGGCCTTATATAAAATATCGTCCACAAGCGTGCTTTTGCCTGAACCTGATACGCCTGTGATGCACACAAGAAGGCCCAAGGGTATCTGTATATCTATATTTTTCAGGTTATGCTCTCTCGCATTCCTGATAACCAGAGATCTGTTTTTAACAGCCTTTCTTCTTTTTTCAGGAATACCTATTTTTAATTCTCCGCGTAAATAACTGCCCGTAAGAGATTCTTTGGAATTAATGATATCATCAATAGCGCCTTCAGCTACTATGTATCCGCCGTGTTTACCCGCGCCAGGCCCAAGGTCTATGATATAATCCGCATTTCGTATGGTAGCTTCATCATGCTCAACTACTATGAGGGTATTTCCGATATCCCTCAATGCCTTAAGCGTATCAAGAAGCTTTGCGTTATCCTTCTGGTGAAGGCCTATGCTTGGTTCGTCCAGGACATAAAGCACGCCCACCAGGCCTGCGCCTATTTGAGTAGCAAGCCTTATCCTCTGCGCCTCTCCGCCTGAAAGCGTAGAGCTGATCCTGTTGAACGTAAGATAATCAAGGCCCACATTGGCCATAAAATCAAGCCTCTCCCGTATCTCTTTTAAAATCTGATGCGCAATCCTGGATTGAGTTTCTGTAAGCTTTAATTCTGAAAAGAATTTTTTTGCATCCCTCACTGAAAAGCCTGAGACATCGCTTATTGATATATTATTTATTTTTATCGAAAGCGCCTCGGGCTTAAGCCTTTTACCTTTACACTCAGGGCAGATGGAAATAGTTGTGTATTTATTTATTTCAGCTCTCATAAATTCGCTGTCCGTATCTTTCAATCTCCTTAACAGGTTTGGCACAACGCCTTCAAAATAAACACCCCACTCTGCCCGCTTTGAACCGTAAAGTATAACGTCTCTTATTTTCTTTGGAATCTTATCAAACCGTGTATCTATATCAAAGCCGTATTCCTGCCCTAATTTTCTCAAGAGCCTTCTGTAATGCAAGATTATCCTCATACCTCCTACGCGCCATGGCCTGACAGCCTCCCTCAATGATTTTGTTTTATCAGGTATTACAAGTTCAGGGTCTATATCCATTATTGTGCCAAGGCCGTCGCATGTGCGGCATGCGCCGTAAGGACTGTTAAAAGAAAACATCCTTGGCTCAATCTCTTCATAATTCACCCCGCATTCAGGGCATGCGTATAATTCACTGAAAAGTTCATCCTCCTGGCCGCTTTTATTTACCAACATCAGGCCATTGCCTACCTTTAACGCTGTCTCCACAGAATCAGCCAGCCTTTCCCTTATGCCTTTTTCAATCGTAATCCTGTCTACTATAACTTCTATCTCGTGCTTTTTGAATTTATCCAGCTTTATTTTTTCATCAAGAGAAATTACGTTGCCATCCAGCCTTATTCTTACAAAACCCTGTTTTTTTAATTCACTGAAAAGACTTTGATATTCGCCTTTTCTGCCTCTTATGACAGGCGCCAGTATCAAAATAGGCGCAGATTCAGGATATTTTAAAATCCTGTCTATTATCTCATCCTGGCTCTGCTGTTTTATTTCCTTGCCGCATTTGTAACAATACGGCTTTCCTATGCGGCTAAAAAGAAGCCTCAGGTAATCGTATATTTCCGTAGTGGTGCCGACCGTAGAGCGGGGATTCCCGCCAGCCTTTCTCTGTTCAATAGAAATAGAGGGGGACAAACCCTCTATATGTTCCACGTCAGGCTTCTCAAGCTGCTCTAAAAACTGCCTGGCATAAACAGAAAGGCTTTCCACGTATCTCCGCTGGCCCTCTGCGTATATTGTATCAAAGGCAAGCGAGGATTTCCCTGAACCGCTTAAGCCTGTAATCACCACAAGCTTATTCCTGGGAATCTCAAGGTTTATATTCTTGAGATTATGCTCCTTTGCCCCGAATATTTTTATAACCTTTTCTTCCATAACAATTTTTTCCCGTTAATTCACAAAACGAGTATGACTTGTTTTGTGAATTAAGGCGTTTTATAATTAGCGCATAGACATTTGCTGTATCTACAAGACTATCAATATAAACAAATTCATTATCGCTGTGCCATTTTTCTCCGCCGCTCGCGCTATAACCAAGGCTGGGTATACCTTTCCACATAAAATACCGCATGTCAGTGGCGCCTGGCATAACGCTGAAATTCGCTTTCCTGCCTATTGTTGCCTTTATAGAATCAGCTGCTGTTTTAAAAAATGCATCATCTCTTTTGGATATTGCAGGGCTGCCTTGCGAAACAAATCTTATGTTAACTTTAGAATCTTTGCACCTTTTGTTGAATTTATTGATTACAGCCTTTATTTCTTTTTTTGCGGCGCCTATATTTTCTTCTGGTATCAAGCGCCTGTCTATGCTGAACTTCGCAATGCCGGGAACCACGTTTATCTTAACGCCTCCTTCTAAAAACCCTCCCATTACAAAAGTCGCGTTTTTAGAAATAGCGTCTCGCATATTATACCGCGTCTTTCTCTTCAAGATTTTATTCTTTAATTTTTCCAGTTCATCTACAAGCATATTCATTCTCTCAAAAGAATTAACTCCTTTATAAGGCATTGACCCGTGCGCTGATTTTCCTATAACCTCTATCTCAGCCCACAAGACACCTTTATTGCCCACTGAGATATAATTTCCAGAATAGCCTTCGCTCATCGCATAATCTGCTTTTACAAGGCCTTTGCCAACAAGATATCCTAACCCTGTCCTGCCACCAATCTCTTCATCAGGCGTAAAAGAAAGCTGTATATTTATTTTCGGATTTATACTGCATTCATTCAGGGCTTTTAACGCAAACAATGCGCTTGCAATAGTTCCCTTCATATCCTCTGAGCCGCGGCCGTAAATCCTGCCATCTTTTACCATTGCCCTAAAAGGGTCTGTTTTCCATTTATCAGTAGCAGGCACTACATCGTAATGAAAATTTATATGAAATGTCTTCCTGTATCCCTCATCTAAATCAGCAACCAGGCTTATTCTTTTTGAACCGCCCTTAACTCCATATTTATCAAGCACCTGTTTCGGAGTAACGTATTTCCTGACAGCTAATCCAAGTTTTATGCATTCTCCTTCAAGAAAATCCACCATCTTCTCATAATTCTCCCCGGGAGGATTTATTGTAGGAATTTCTATTAAATTTGAAAGCAGCTTAATTGCATATTTTTTATTTGCTCTTAAATAACTTTTTATTTTATCTTCTATTCCCTTAAGCATAGCCTGTCCCGAGCGAAGCCGAGGGAAGCCTCGAGCCTTGAGCATAAATTATTTCCCCTCTAACAGATCCGCCTCATTATATTCTAAGCCTGCTTCTTTGAAAAGTCCTTTTTGCCTATAAATATCTCCTAATAATCTATGCGCCCTGCTATCGTAAGGATCCAGTTTTAGATACCTGCTGAATTGCTTGAATGCATTCTCGATATCCCCTGTTTCCATGTACGCCAAGCCAAGCGCATAAGATGCCTGCCTGAGATAAGGGCTTATCTTTAAAGATTTTTTCAAAACCGAAAGCCCGCGTTCCTTTTCGCCCATGCTTAAATAAAGCGCGCCCATATTTGCATAAAGCTCAGGTGAATCCGGATGATACTTTAAAAGCCTCTGTAATAATTTCATAGCATCATCTATTCTCCTGGTGTTTATATAGATGGCTGATAAATTATTGCCTGCCTGCAGAAATCCGGGGTTGGCTTCAAGCAGTTTCACGTAAATCTCTTCTGCGGATTTTAATTCTCCTATCTTTTCAAAAAACATAGCTGTATTCATATTGGTATCAGCCGCCTCCAGTTTTTTTTCCTTAAAATTAAGCTGGAATTTTTCTATTGCTACGCTGTTTTCAGGGATTTTTTGTAAAAACACGGCGGAATTCCTGTCGTAATACACCAGGGCCCATTTATCTCCGGCATATAAATATTTCAACAGCCTTGCTGTATCGCTGAACAAATGCCTCAATAGCACAATGTTGAAGTTATGCTCTTTCTGCAGATTTTCCAGCTCTTTCGGGTAATTTTGCGCTCCTCTGTAAAATTTATACAGATCCTCCCCGTACAGCTCAGTCCTTGTGTCTATGAAAATCCTTTTTTCCGGGTAAAATCTGTATCCTATATACGGGCCAAAGTCCATAGTATTGAATATCCTGCCTTTTATATTATTTTTTTCAAGAAAATCGCACGCGCCTGAAGGCATCAAAAGGGCTGAAAGCCTGGACTCTGTCTTTCTCAAACCTGACTGGTTGAGAGATATATAATATCTGCCTGACATAAAAAAATATATAAGCCAGCATATGGCCAGTATCAGCACGCTATAATATTTTCTGGCATTTATATTTTTTATTGCACCTGCTTCTTCTAAATTCATGCCACCCAGAGGCATAGCCACAAATATAAAAATAGGCATATTCCTGGCTGCCGCATAAGCTGCTAGAAATGAAGCTGAAAAAACCAGTATATGCCTAAGCTTTGCTTTCTTGAGGTTAATAAGAAAGGTCATACTTGAAATAATGGCCAATAGCCAGAAAAAAACATACCTTCCAAAACCAGACCTGGCAGGCAACATTAATTCATTTACATCCTGCATATAAATCTTATGACTGGTAAATACTTTTATAAATACCTCTGCAGGATAAATCGCGCCTTTATAAAAATTAGGGTTTATAAAAACTGCTGCGCATGTGGCTAAGAAAACATAGCCTAATTTTCTGGCCCTGATTTTATCTCCGGACAAAAACTCTCCCAGGGTATAAAGAAATACAAGCAAAGGTCCTAATATAAAATAACCATGCATATTGGCCCATAAAATTTGCAGAAATGGCAAAAAGTACGGTTTCTTTTCTTTTTCCAGGATATACAAAAAGGCGCAAAATAACAGATAGGAAAACAGTTCAGGCCTTACAAATGAGCGGTATCCAAACGCAAGAACTGAAAGCATTATAAAAAATACAGGGTAAAATATTTTTCTACTATCTCCGGAGGAGATTAAAAAAAGAATGAAAAAACACAAAGATATTATTAATGCCTTGAGGATATTCAGGCCCAGGCAGCCATATAATGTAAAAATAATATAAAACAGGATTTGCGAAAACCAGGCGTGATCTATCCATTCCCGACTATGAAGGGTATAGGAAAAAATATCTGCACGCGGAATTTGCAGATTTTTTAAAATATATTCCCCGCTTTTAAGGTTCCACCACAGGTCAGCGTCTAATATTGTATTTATCTGGGATATGACCAGAAGCGCAAACAGAAGGATTAGTATTAGGGGGCGCATAACAAATGTTACTGAGCGGCGCCATACTAACCCTTGAAAAGTATAATATGGCGCCGTCGAAGTATAAAACATCTTATCTTTTTTTCTTCTTCTTTCCACCGCGAGCCATCTTTGCTCTGGAGATATCGCCGTGCTTGTCAATGAAATAAAGATATCCCTTTTCCTTCTTTACTCCGCATTTTAGTACTTTTTCCATCCTTAATCACCCCCTTCCTCTTTATGATTTTATTCAAATCATCTCTTTTAGCTTAGCAATCGCCGAAAATATTGCGAGCTCGCTTGTTTTCGGATTAGCCTTGGACGGCACGTTCTCAGTTTTTGTCCAGAGCCTGCCAAACTCGCCTTCTACTTCTATCTCATGTGTATTCCTTGTGTATTCCGGAGACGTGAATATCCTTACATTTGTCCGGTCAGGACCAAGCCCGTATATGCTCAATGTAACAGCTACATTTATATTCTGCGGAAAATACTTTATAGCATCCTTTGCGGTCCCGGAATATAAAAGCGTTTCCCTGTCTATTTTCTCTATGTCTATATTTTTCTCTTTCAGGTAAGGCGAACCTGCCAGGCCTTTAAGCGGTTTTCTGGT
>CAKKRB010000124.1 GCA_919902485.1 Omnitrophica bacterium GWA2_41_15
TTAGGCCAGCACGGCGTTAATATAATGGAATTCTGCAAGTCTTTTAACGAGAAGACAAAAGACAGGCCAGGCCTGGTATTGCCGGTTGTTATAAGCGTATATGACGACAAATCTTTTTCCTTTATAATCAAGAGCCCTCCATGTTCAGTGCTTTTAAAACGCGCGTGCGGCATAGCAAAGGCCTCAGGCCAGCCGAATAAGGAAAAGATGGGTAAGGTTACAAAGGCGCAGGTAAAAGAAATAGCCCAGGTAAAAATGAAAGACCTTAATACCATAGAAGTTGAAGCTGCGATGAAAATCGTAGAAGGCACAGCCCGCAGTATGGGGATTGACGTTGTAGAATAATGCGTAGGGGAGGGTCAGTGACCCTCCCCTACAGGTTGGATATTTATGCCAAAAATAACCAAAAAACAGAAAGAAATACAAAAGATAGCGGATATAGAAAAAATTTATCCCATCCAGGAAGCTGTTTTGATTCTTAAAAAAATTCCGCATGCAAAATTTGATGAAACAGTAGAACTGGCGTTTAATCTGGGCACAGACCCTAAGCAGTCTGATCAGATGGTCAGAGGCACTGTAATGCTCCCTCATGGCACAGGAAGAAAGGTAAGGGTTGTCGTGCTGTGTAAGGGCGAGGCTGGAAATGCGGCAAAGGAAGCAGGCGCAGAATACGTAGGCGGAGACGAACTTGTCGCAAAGATAAGCTCGGGCTGGATGGATTTTGACGTTGTGATAAGCTCTCCGGACATGATGAGGGATGTGGGAAAACTCGGCAAGGTTTTAGGCCCGAGAGGCCTTATGCCTAACCCTAAAACAGGCACTGTTACCAATGACCTTGGCAGGGCTGTAAAAGAGGCAAAGGCTGGAAAAATAGAATTCAAGCTGGACAAGCAAGGCAATATAAACGTAGGCATAGGCAAGATTTCTTTTGAGGAAAAAGCAATTTGCGAAAATGCAGATACGGTTATAAGCGCGATAAATAAATCCAGGCCCCGCACTGTAAAGGGCAGGTTTGTGAAGAAAATATCTTTATCAACAACAATGGGCCCAGGTTTGAAGCTGGATTTAGCAAGGTTAGGCACGACTTAGATTGATTCCTTAACCAATTTTGCCCCCACTGATTCGTTTTGCATTCGCAAAGCGAATCAAAACGGTGGGGGCAAAATTCAGAGGCATTTATTCATCATGGCAAAGGTTGCTTTAGAAACTAAAAAATTAATGGTAAAAGAGGTTATCTCCAGGTTTAATAACGCGGAGACTCTCATAGTCACCCGTTACAAAGGATTGAACGCGCAGGATATAAATGAGCTCCGCAAGGAATTAAAAAGAATGGCGGCAGAATACATTGTTGTAAAAGATTCAATCGCAAAGCAAGCCCTTAAAGACGGCGTAAACAACAGGATCGCGGAATTGATACAGGGCGAGGTAGGGATTGTCGTATACAGGAAAGATCCCAGTGTTATAGCAAAGGCGCTTGTAAAATTTTCAAAAAACCACGAGCCTTTAAAGATATGCGGCGGAGTCGCAAGCGGCGCAATGCTTTCAAATCAGGACATAGTAGCGATGGCATTGCTTCCTTCAAGAGAGGTGCTCCTGGCAAAGCTTGCGAATGTTTTGAATTCTCCTATTCAGGGCCTGGCATGTTCCCTTAATGGTATTATATGCAAATTGCTGTACGCGTTGAATGCAATAAAAGATAAAGGAGGGGTTTAAAATGTCGGACAATAAGAAGATTGAAGAGATGCTCGGCACTATTGAACAGATGAGCGTTCTAGAGCTGTCAAACCTGGTAAAGTCCCTGGAAGAGAAATTCGGGGTAACTGCACAGGCCCCGGTTGCAGTCGCAGCTCCTGGAGCTGGCGCAGCAGGCGCAGCCGCGCCAGTAGAAGAAAAGACAACTTTTACAGTGGTCCTCGCTTCAGCTGGAACCAACAAGATCCAGGTAATCAAGGAAATAAGGACCATAACGAACCTTGGCCTTAAAGAAGCAAAAGATCTTGTAGAAGGCGCTCCTAAGACAGTAAAAGAAGGCGTTGCCAAAGAAGAAGCAGAAGATATAAAGAAGAAGCTTGAAGCACAGGGCGCAAAAGTAGAATTAAAATAAAATCAAAAATCAAATTTGTAGGGGACGGTTTCAAACCGCCCCCTACAATTATGTGGTAAACGCGAGGGGTAAATGCAAAACCGCAAGAATTTTGCAAGACTGAAAGAAGTGGTAGATATTCCTTACCTGCTGGAACTGCAGACAGAGTCCTATAAGCATTTTATCCAGATGGACGCGC
>CAKKRB010000125.1 GCA_919902485.1 Omnitrophica bacterium GWA2_41_15
CAGGACAAAGGATATTGGATTTTACCCATAAGGCCGCCTACTGTTCCCCAAGGCGAAGCTCGATTAAGATTTTCCCTTACTTTTTATCATACAAAAGAAATTTTACAAAAACTTATTAATGATATCTGCGAGATCAAAATTTAGAATAGTTAAAAGGGGCTTTGAGAAGACTATTGTATTAGTTCCGGGTTGGGCGACGGATTATAAGATTTTCGATACCCTGGATTTAAAGTACAATTATATATTGCCCATTGATATCAATTTTATTGATTTTAAATACAGTTTATTAAAATTTTTGGAGGCATCATCCGTAGAGCGTGTCTCGCTCTTTGGCTGGTCGCAGGGAGGGTTCCTGGCATCGGATTTTGCTTCGCATAATACTGAAAAGATAGACGAACTTATTTTAGCCGGTATACGTAAAAGATACGATCAAAACACTCTGGAAGAAATAAGGTGCAAGCTCAAACAGAATAAAAGGGCTTTTCTTTATAAATTCTATCTCAATTGTTTTTCTCAGTATGATAATAAAGCCTGCGGTTGGTTTAAAAGATCCCTGTTGAAAAAATATCTAGATCAGATGAACGTTGAATATCTCTTATGCGGATTGGATTATCTTTCTTGTGCGCGGATAAAAGCTGAGTTTTTATCTGGAGTAAAAATGATAAGAATTTTTCATGGTGCTCAGGATAAGATAGCGTCTCTTGATGAGGCCTTAGAAATAAAATCCTGTCTGTCGCACGCGCAGTTCATTGTCCTTGATAGATTAGGGCACCTTTTGTTTTTAAACCCTGATTTTAGGAAAAAATTCAATGGATAAAAAAACCATAGTTAAGAATTTCTCCAGGTATGCCCATATGTATGACAAATATTCTAATGTGCAGCGTAAGGCAGCGTTCGAACTCTTAAATATGATAAAGAAAGATCGATTTACTAAGATTATGGAAATGGGTTGCGGAACAGGTAATTATACGCGTTTACTCAGAGAAAAATTTAAAAAGGCCAGAATTAAGGCTGTGGACATATCTTATAAAATGATAGAAGTTGCCAGCGATAAACTGCGGGATAAAGGTATTGAATTTATAGTAAAAGATGCAGAAAATATGAATTTGGACGAAGAATTCGATTTAATAACTTCCAATGCTTGTTTTCAGTGGTTTGAGGATTTAGGGCAAGCTTTGCTGAAGTACAAAATATTGCTTAAAGAAAATGGTTCTATTTTATTTTCTGCATTCGGCCCATTCACATTTTGGGAGTTAAATTCTGCCTTGAGAAGCGTTCTGAAGGATAACTCTATCGCGGCAGTTGAATTTATTCCCATGGAGGAAACAAAGAGGATTCTTTTTAATAATTTCAAAGAAGTGAGAATAAAAGAAACGAGATACGAAGAATCCTTTCCCAGCCTGATAGATCTTTTGAATAAGATCAAATATACCGGGGCGCGGGGAGATGGCCTTGGGAGTAAAATTTCTCTCGATCGCGGAACCCTAAAAGAAATAGAGCAGGCCTATTTAAATAAGTTCCACAGGATAAAGGCAACCTATCAGGTTTTCTTTTGCCAGGGGAGCGTAGGATGAAGGGGGTATTTGTCACAGGCACTGATACAGGAGTAGGTAAAACCATAGTCACAGGGCTTCTGGCAAGGTATCTGCTGGAAAACGGGTCTAATGTTATCACGCAGAAGTGGGTTCAGACAGGGTGCTCTGATTTTACCTCTACGGATGTCAGACTGCACCTTAAAATTATGGGGCGCGGAAAAAAAGATATAAAGGATTATTTGAATCATGTCTTGCCTTACATGTTTAAAACAGCTGGTTCCCCTCATCTAGCCTCTTCAATTGAGAATAAGAGAATCTATCCGGATAAGATTATAAAAAGCTTCCGGATATTATCCGGAAGCTTCGATTTCGTGATAGCGGAAGGCACCGGAGGGGTTTTAACCCCTTTTAATAAAAAAAGATTGCTGATAGATATAGTTAAGAAGCTGGATCTGGCCGTGTTAATTGTGGCGCAGAACAAGTTAGGCGCGATTAATCATACGCTTCTGACCATAGAGGCCTTAAGAAGAAGGTGTATAAAAATTTTAGGGATAGTATTTAATAATCCAAAGAGCGGGAATAAAATTGTACTCAGGGATAATCCCCTGATTATAAAAGCATTAAGCCATGAGAAGGTTTTGGGGGTTTTATCCAGGAATAACAGGCTTGATAACCTATATCAGGAGTTTATCCCCATAGGGAAGAGGATATGCAAAGCGGCCATATAAATAGATGGATTCGGAAAGATTTGAAATTTATCTGGCATCCTTATACTCAGATGAAGGATTGCAGAAAAACTCCGCCCATTTTGATAGAAAAAGCAAAAGGTTTAAAGCTCTATGATCACCAGGGGAATTTTTATTATGATACGATCTCAAGCTGGTGGTGTAATGTTCACGGCCACAATCATCCGGAGATTAAAAGAGCTGTTAAAAAACAGCTCGATTCTCTGGAGCATGTGTTATTCGCGGGCTTTACCCATAAGCCGGCTATTCTTCTCGCTGAAAAACTCATCTCTATCGCGCCAAAGAATTTAACTAAAGTGTTTTTTTCGGATAACGGCTCTACTTCTGTGGAAGTAGCGCTGAAGATGTCTTTTCAATATTGGCAGAATGTAGGTAAGATAAAGAAAACAAGGTTTATCGCGTTAGATCATGGTTATCACGGAGATACTATAGGCGCCATGAGTGTAAGCGGAGTAAATCTTTTTAACGAAATATTTTCTCCGATGTTTTTTCCTTCTTTTAAGGTGCCTTCGCCATATTGCTATCGTTGTCCGATGGGTAAAAACAGGCCTGCATGTAAAATTGATTGCATAAAACCGCTTGAAAAATTATTAGAAGAAAAATCTGAAGCCTGTTCCGCAATAATCATTGAGCCTCTGGTGCTAGCCGCAGGCGGCATGATTATTTACCCCAAAGAGTATTTATTAAAAGTAGCAAAGTTAGCCAAGACATACAATATACATTTAATCGTTGATGAAGTAGCCACTGGTTTCGGGCGAACCGGAAAGATGTTTGCTTGTGATCATGTGGATATCCAGCCTGACTTCATGTGCCTTTCCAAGGGGATCACTTCAGGGTATCTTGCTTTTGCGGCCACGCTGACTACCAATAAGATATATGAAGCGTTTTATGATGACCTTGAAAAAAAGAAGACCTTTTATCATGGGCATACCTTTACAGGAAATCCTGTGGCATCCTCTTGCGCTTTGGCTAGTTTGCGGGTCTTTGAAGAAGAAAACACGTTAGATCAGATGAAAGATTTGATTCTATTTTTTCATAAAGGATTGGAAAAATTCAGGGGCCTGGGTTTAGTAGGCGATGTGCGGTATTTAGGGATGATTGGAGCTTTAGAATTGGTAAAAAATAAATGCACAAAAGAAATGTTTAATTTTAAGGAGAGAGTCGGTTTTAAAATATACAAAGAGGGATTAAAGAGAAACCTGGTCTTAAGGCCATTGGGCAATATTATCTATCTATTTCTTCCCCTGTGCGTTAAGAAAAAAGAGCTCGAGTATATTCTGGATAACACCTATTGTCTTATCTCAAGGACAGCAAGGGTTTCGATATGAGGCGTATGGGGGAAGAAGTCAAACATATGCAGTGTCTTTATTGTATATTTTTGACCGAGTATTTTTAAATCACGGCTCAATGTGGTCGGGTTACATGAAAGATATATGATCTTTTTTATTGAGCTTAAGAGTATATTCTGGCAAAGCATATTATCTAAGCCTTTTCGCGGCGGATCCAGCATGAGAATATCTATAGCTTTAGTCATGAGAGGCGGAAATAGCTTTTCGCAATTCCCTTCATAAAGTTTGAAATTGCTAATATTATTCAGCTTCAGGTTGCTTTTTAGGAATGATATGTTATCCGGATATGATTCAATGCCGATAATTTCTTTTGCATGCTGGCTGAGCGCTATTCCGAATGTGCCTATGCCGCAGTAAAGGTCAGCTATTGTTTCTTTTTTTTCAGGATTCAGGTATTTTTTTATTTCTTTAAGTACAGCTTCAAGCATCGGGATATTAATCTGGAAGAATGACTCAGGCCCTATCCTGAAAGTCTTCCCTGCAACTATTTCTTCAATGTAGGGGCGGGTTTCAAACCCGCCCCTACAGACTGGAGGGTACGTCGTCAGCATTAAATCCTTTGTAGGGGACGGTCGCGACCGTCCCCTACTTTCCCTTACCTCAACCTCTTTGATAAAATTCAGATTTTCTTTGTTTACCAGTTTGATGAATAACGCAAGAAGCTTATTAACATTTTCACTCACGAGATTACATGAGTCTATCTGCATAAATCTGTCTCTGGTTTCAGGGATATGATACGCCAGAAAGGCGAGATTATCTTTCCAGATAACATTTAATCTGATTTTATTTCTATATCCCCATATTTCAGGAGAAGGGGTGATAGTTATATCGGCATTCGGGAATATTTCTCTCAGCTGGGATTCCTTGATGGCAAGCTGTGTTTTGTAATCAATGTATTGGTAAGGGCTGCATGCTTGATAATGGCTGCAGGCTGGCGTTATCCTGGCGCTGGAAGGGGTTATTATCCTTATGGTTTTCGCCTCAATATAATTTTTCTTTTCTCTCAGGGGGATTACCTCTACAATTTCACCGGGGATTCCCTCGTTTGTCAGTATGGTTTTATCTTTACTCAGGCCCAGGCTTTTACCAGGGTAGATTATTTTCTCAATTTTTATTTCCATAATTACTTAATATAGCATATTTTGCTTCTATATAGAATAAATATATAGTAGAATAAAGGAAAAAAAGGAGATGTGTATGAAAAAATGCCCTTATTGCGCTGAAGAAATACAGGATGAGGCGATAAAGTGCAGGCATTGCGGCGAGATGCTGAATAAGAAGAAAGGCAAATGGTATTTCAGCATGGCTACTTTTGTGATGGCGCTTCTGTGCGTAGGGCCGTTTGCGCTTCCACTTTTCTGGGTTAATCCGCGTTTTACAGTGCAGAGAAAGATACTTGTAAGCGTTATTGTGCTTATAGCGACTTATCTTTTGAGCGTAATGCTGGTGAATAGCATTAATTCTTTAAAAGGTTTTTATCAGGCATTGCGGTGATCCTGAGAAAACGACGAATAGGAGTTTTCGAAAATAGGTTATTATAAGCATAGCGAGGTGCGAATGAAATACATTTTATCCATCGACCAGGGCACTACAGGAAGCAGGGCTGTTATCTATGATAGGCGCGCTAGGAAGATAGCCAGCGCTTACGAAGAGTTTCCTCAGTATTTTCCAAAGCCAGGATGGGTAGAGCATGATCCTGAAGAGATATGGCAGAGCGTCAATAATTCCATTCAGAAAGTCCTTAAAAAAATCCCAGGAAGTAAAATCGAGGCAATAGGCATTACAAATCAGCGCGAAACAACAGTTTTATGGGATAGAGAAACCGGTAAGCCTGTTTACAAAGCCATTGTGTGGCAATGCAGGCGTACAGCCCCCAGATGCGATCAGCTTAAATCCATAAAAGGTGAGACAGAATTTTTCAGGAAGAGGACAGGCCTTCCCATAGATGCATATTTTTCAGCGACAAAGATAGAATGGATTCTCAAAAATGTAAAAGGCGCTTTGAAAAAAGCCAGAAGCGGAAAATTGTTATTTGGCACTACAGATACCTGGGTTTTATGGAAGCTGACAGGCGGCAAAGTTCATGCTACTGATTATACAAATGCCTCCCGCACAATGCTCTTTAATATTGAGAAATTAG
>CAKKRB010000126.1 GCA_919902485.1 Omnitrophica bacterium GWA2_41_15
CATTGCTGTCCAAATTAGCAAAAGTTAAACTGTAGCTGTAAAATTTCTGGGGGAGCCTTACTGCATTGATGGTAAGGCGCATTTAACCAATCCCAGAGATTTCTTCTTGAAAATAGATTTGTTGGTAAAATTGAACAAAGAGTATATAGCGACCATTGAAACTTTGATTTAAATTTCAAGTAGGTTAAAAGCAAATAGGTTATTAATGCGACCCATAATTGGGACAGCAGGGCGTTTCTGGATGTGCCGACAAAGCTTTTTACTTTAAGCTGTTGTTTGATACACTTGAAGAATAACTCAATTTGCCAGCGATCTTTATAAATCTTGGCTATAGTAGCTGCTGACCAAACAAGGTTATTGGTAAGAATAGTTATAATCTTTCCGTTTTTAGGGTCTTTTGAGCGTATGCGGCGCAGCTTCTCAGGAAACTTTTGCTTCGAGTAAAAACCTTTAAGTTTAATGATTTGATCTGAGAGGATATATTTAAAGCGGGATACATCCTTGCGTTCAACAACTCTGTGATTTGCATTTCGTTTTGTTCTGGTTACAAAGATTACACCTTTGTCGTCGAGACTTTTATACCATGAAAAATCCGTGTATCCCCTGTCGAATATGGCAACATCGCCTTTTTCCAGTGGGATAGATGGCGCGACTTGAATCTCGTGGACTTTGCCGGTTGTAACTACCGCAAATGTTGGCAGGTATCCGGAGTGATTGAGTTTTACATGTAATTTAACAGCACCTTTAGTGGTGCGAAACTTTGCCCAATTATATAATGACAGACATAGGTCTATAGTAGTAGCGTCTATGCTGTGAAGCGGGTTCTTAAATCGGAATTTATGTTTAGGTGCAAGGAGTTCGCATTTGGACAGCATGGTCAGGAAGATTTTTTTAAAAAGCTCGTGTGTTCTGTGTTTGTTAGCATAGGCAAGCGTTGAGCGATGGATTGGTTCAATCCCTAAATGATATAAGGTTTTTGATTGTGTGGCAAGCCCGGCCTCTATCCCGCGTAAAGAATCCTGGCCGGCAAGCTGACCAAATAGCATAGCGACAAAATGATTCCATGAGGTAAAACCCCTTGCGTGATATTCGGTTTTAGTCTCTGAAACGGCTTTTTGAAATTCAAATCTCGGAAACATTTGCAACATTTGTCCTAATAGTGTATGATGGTGATTCATAGCCTAACCCTCCTTGTTTGCCGACGATAGTCGGTGATGGTGACGGTTGGTGACTATCACCATCATAAGGACTCGGTTAGGCTTTTTCAATCATAATTTGGACACGAGTG
>CAKKRB010000127.1 GCA_919902485.1 Omnitrophica bacterium GWA2_41_15
ATGTCTTCAAACTTAAGGATAGGCGCTACTGAAAGCGACACCTTGTTTTGTTCAGTATTGCCTGTTGATTCATTCTGAGAAAATGTGGCGCAGCCGGCTAATAAAAACAGGGACAAGAAACCCCATACCACAAGGGTACGGGGCAGGCAAGGGACAAGAGACAAGGGCTTGAAATTGTACATGTACGCCTCCTTTAATTGTAGGGGACAGGCATGCCTGTCCCCTACATAATACAATATTAATTTATCAGTGTCAAAACTAATTCTTCAGAATTTTTAAACACCCGGCCGATTTCTTTTTTATCAAGGCCTGCGCCTGAAAGAATTTCCTCTGCAAAATCTTTTGTAATCAGATTTTCAGGTGTATGAGAATCCGTGTTTAGGACAAGTTTTGCGCCCGCAAGTTTCGCCATCTTTGCGACATGGCCGTTTGTCAGTGAATGGCCTTTACGGCTAGTGATCTCAAGATATATATTTCTCGCTGCCGCGAGCTTTGCGTCTTCAAGCGAAATCAAACCAGGATGAGTCAGTATATTTATATCTGAAAGAAGCGCTGCCTTATTTGTTCCTTTAATAACAGGCTCAACAATTGTTTCGCCGTGCGCCAGCACAAGCTTAATGCCTTTTGAACGGACAAATTTTACTGTGCTCTTTATGAGTTCAAGCGGCATGTGCGTGATCTCAACTCCTGGGATTGTCCTTATCTTCCAGTCTCTATTATGCTGGAGCCCAGCCTTCAGGCTGTCTCTGTGATGAAACCCTAAAGGGTTAATTCCATTTATATCATTGCACGCGTTTATTATTCCTGATATCACAAAATCAATATTGGAAGAATCCACATGGTCAGTTATGCCTATGACTTTATAACCCTTGTCCTGGGCCCGCCTTGCCAGCTCAGTCGGCAACAGCTCTCCATCGCTAAGTAATGTGTGCGTATGTAAATCTATCATTGTTTCCTCTCTTTAAATTTGCCCCGCACCAGTCGCTGAGATATCTATTTATGTTATATACTTCGCTCCGGTGCAGGGCACGAACCACTCGCTTAATGGCCTGCCATGAACCCTCGCCAAGACTGTATTTTCTACTCATTCTTAGCGAGTGGTTCATGG
>CAKKRB010000128.1 GCA_919902485.1 Omnitrophica bacterium GWA2_41_15
TGGTACTCATATCGCCCTGATTTTACACAGTTCCCGCAGTGAAGCAGAAATTAAAAAGTTAATCGAATTTAAAGAAATTATTGTACAACAGAAAGGCGATAGTTATCCAGAGTGTTTTATCAAAGATATGTTAGTAAGTTCTGTCTTTATGGATGATCCGATGTCACTATTAGTAAAAATTATGAATATAGATTTTCAGAGAGTTAAGCTTGAAATAGAGCAGATGCCTGTAAATACGACCAGAGAGCAATTCGAACAGAAATACGGCGATATGGGCAGATGGATATTAAAATTCTTCGGTCAAGATTTCCGTTCCTTAAGTGCTATTATCAGGGGTTATGCCAAGGAACTGTTACTTTTGGATATTATACCTGAAGCGGAAAAAGTTATAGCGGCGCCTGGTAGTGTAGAAGACAAGGTAGATAGGATTCTTCTTAGGGAGAGCTTGGATAAAGCGATAGGCAGGTTGAGTGATACAGAGCAAAAGGCTGTGCAGATGTTTCTTGATGGATATTCGGAAGAAGAAATTTCTAGTAAATATCCTGACGTTTCCCTACCCGAAGTTTTTGGTAAATTAAGAGAGATCATAACTGGAGATCGGAAATTATCGGACAGTATCGTGCCCTTTTACGATCCTACTCCTAAGCTTATCAGAGAAAAAGGTCCTGGTGAGCAATTGTTAAATGTTGTGCACCAGTATCCAGGGTCGAATCCTCTTTCAAATTCCATTTAAGCAGTCGCTTCTTCATGTTTTTCAGATTCTTTAACTATCAGTCGCTACTATTTTTCTCTGCCCCTCAGTCATTATTTTATGACCTCTTTATTCTTGCCTATCTAACTTAACGCAACATATACTGAACCTATCCGTAGAGGCCGATTTAAAACCCGCCCCTACAAAAGATAGAGGGTACTTTGTGAGGCATGTTAATATTTTAGCTATACTGTGCATATTTATTTTTTGCTTGGTAAGTTTTGTTTTTGCTGATGAAAATCCCGCCTCCCTTGAAACCCAAAAACATGATATCTTGAAAAAATTTGAAACTGAACCTAGTATTAGCGAAGTGCAGGAAGCAGCTATTGAATATGCAGAAGTCCATCCTGATAAGATAAAAGAATGGAGGGATTCTGCCAGAAAACAAGCTATGCTTCCGAATATCTCGGTAGGCTTAGACAGATACGTCATAGACTACTGGCACTGGGATTCAGGCACAAATCCTGATACATTGCAAAAAGGAAAAGACGCTGTGTCCTGGGATGTTACCATGACATGGGACATGGGAGAATTTATCTGGAACAGCGACCAGACAACAATAGACACAAGATCCAAGCTTATGGTGGAACTGCGCGATGACATAATGAATGAAGTCACAAGGACCTATTTTGAAAGAAGGCGAATTCAAATAGAACTTCTTGCCTCGCCTCCTCAGGATTTAAAACTTGGCCTTGAAAAAGAACTCAGGCTCCAGGAGCTTACCGCAGACATTGATGCCCTTACAGGAGGCTACTTCTCCAAACATATGAACGAAGAATAATAGCCATAGCCGTTATTTCACAAAACGAGTATGACTTGTTTTGTGAAATAACGAGGATTTAATTTTTTGTTTAATTTTACTCTTGACGCAATAAGGCATCTATGATAAACTTATGAAC
>CAKKRB010000129.1 GCA_919902485.1 Omnitrophica bacterium GWA2_41_15
CGAGGATTACGCAGGTGGCTGGTTTTGAGTGGGGCTCGGGATTTTATATAAATCCGACTCCGCCTGAAGAAGCGGCAAAGTATTTAAGAGAAATAAGTCTATAATACCTATTCAACTCCAGGAGTTGCCCATCTTGGCAACTCCTGGAGTTGAATAGGGCGAATAAAGGATATATATGTCGCAATTACGAAGAGATCCTATAACAGGCAGATGGGTAGAAATAGCTGTTTCTAATCCAAAGAAATGCGATGAGTTTGACATGAAGCCGCAGACTAAAAAAGGCGGGACATGCCCTTTTTGTCCAGGGAGTGAAAAAATGACCCCTCCTGAGATAGAGGTTATCAGAGATCCTAAGACAAAGCCTGATACGCCTGGATGGACTGTGAGGGTGGTATCAAATAAGTTCCCCGCGTTAAAAATAGAAGGCGAGTTGGATAAGCGCGGCATAGGAATGTTTGATATGTCAAACGGTATAGGCGCTCACGAGGTAATAGTTGAGAATACAGACCACAATAAAGACCTTGCTGACCTGACACAGGACGAAATAAGAAATGTAATATCAAAATATAAATCCAGGAGCATAGACCTGGAGAATGACGCAAGATTCAGGTATATTCTGCTTTTTAAAAATCATGGCGAGTCAGCAGGCGCATCGCTTGAGCATTCGCACACCCAGCTTGTGGCATTGCCTATCGTGCCTAAAAGAGTAAAAGAGGAATTAAAAGGCGCGCAGAATTATTTTAAATACAGGGAAAGATGCGTTTTCTGCGACATGATAGCCCAGGAACAGCAGGAAAAAGAGCGCATAATATTTGAAAATAAGCATTTTATCGCGTTTTGTCCTTTTGTGTCGCGTTTTCCTTTTGAGACATGGCTGCTGCCAAAAGACCATAACCCGGATTTTAAATCAATTGACGATATAATGATTATGGATATGGCAGGCGCATTAAAGGAAGTTTTGATGAGGTTAAAAACAAGGCTTAATGACCCGGCGTATAATTTTATCATCCACACAGCTCCTATAAGGGACGGGGTCTACGAGGAATTCCACTGGCATCTGGAGATAATGCCAAAGTTGACAAATGTAGCTGGTTTTGAATGGGGTTCAGGCCTTTATATAAACCCCACCTCGCCTGAACTAACCGCTAAGTGCCTTAGAGATGCAAAAATATAAAAGGTCCTTCGATGCGCCAAATAATGCTTTACATTATTTGGCTTGCTCAGGATCAAATTTTATTTCACAAAATTTGGGAGGTAATAAAAATGGGAGTAAAGGTCGGCATCAATGGTTTTGGAAGAATAGGCAGAAATGTTTTCAGGGCAGCGCTTGAAAACAGGAACATTGACTTTGTAGCAGTAAATGATTTACCAACCCCGCCAGCTACATTGGCGCATCTTTTAAAATACGATTCTACGCTGGGTGAGCTGAAGGTAAATATTGAGGCAAAGGAAAACGCCCTTGTTGTAAACGGAAAAGAAATAAAAATAATGACCTATAAAGATCCCGCAGAGATCCCATGGGCAAGTATGGGTGTCCAGATAGTTGTGGAATCCACAGGCGTATTTACAGAAAAGGAAAAGGCAGTAAAGCATATACAGGCAGGGGCAAAAAAGGTTATTATTACAGCTCCCGCGAAGAATGAAGATCTTACAATTGTAATGGGCGTGAATGAAAGGGTGTATGACCCATCAAAGCACAGCGTGATTTCAAATGCAAGCTGCACAACAAATTGCCTGGCGCCTGTCGCAAAAGTCCTGATAGAAAAGTTCGGGATTAAAAGAGGCTTAATGACCACGATCCATTCTTATACAAATGACCAGAGGATCCTTGACCTGGTGCATAAGGATTTAAGAAGGGCAAGGGCAGCTGCGCTTTCAATGATCCCTACAACCACAGGGGCTGCAAAGGCAGTGAGCCTTGTGCTTCCTGAATTAAAAGGAAAATTAGACGGGCTCGCAATAAGGGTTCCTACGCCTAACGTATCGCTTGTTGACCTTGTAGTGGAAGTTGAAAAAGATACTACAAAAGAAGAAGTCAATATGGCGATGAAAGAAGCGGCAGAAGGAAAGCTTAACGGCATCCTTGAATATTGCGATAAACCGCTTGTGTCAAAAGATTTCAATGGTAACCCGAGATCTTCAATATTTGACGCCGGTCTTACATATGTAATTGATAAAAGAATGCTAAAGGTGCTTAGCTGGTACGACAATGAGTGGGCTTATTCCTGCAGGGTTGTAGACCTGATAGAATATATAGCTGGCAAGGGATTGTAATAACAATCTATTCCGTTCGGCGAACGGAAATCAATCTATGGAAGATGCTGAGGCAAGGGAATTTTCAAAGAAGATACTGACTATCCAGGAACAGGAAAGACATAGGATATCGCGGGATCTTCATGACGAGATAGGCCAATTCTCGGTATCCCTTGGCTCAGCATTGAATATAATTGAAAAAGAAATAGAGAAGCGCAATTTCGATAATGCCCTCCATGTAATAAAAGACGCAAAGACAATCCTATCTGACACAGCAAAAAAAATCAGGACGCTTTTTCTGGATCTGAGGCCTGCGGAACTGGGCATGCTCGGGCTTCCGTCAGTCTTGAGAGAACTTTTCTCGCATTACACAAAGTCATATCCTTTAAATATCAAATTCAGGGAAAACATAGGCAGTGTCCGCATAAAGGACGAAGTGGCAATAACCTTATACAGGGTTATCCAGGAGGCTTTTAATAATATTGTGAAACATGCCAGGGCGAAAATTGTAAAGATAGACCTGCTGCTTAAAAGCGGGGAAATAAATCTGAGCATAGAAGACGACGGCATTGGGTTTGACGCAGAGGCATTTTTTAAAGAGGCAAATGTGGATAAGCTTGGTTTGCGGGGCATGAGGGAGAGGGTGGATTTATTGAATGGGAAATTTTTATTGCAATCTAAACCGAAAAGCGGCACAAAGATAAATGTAATCTTCCCGATAATCGAAGAGGCATAGGGCAATGATTCCACCCCGTAGGTGGAAAGCTTTCCACCTACGGGGTGGAATAAGGTGAAGGTTGATATGGTTATAGAGGTTGTGTTGGCAGATGATCATGCGATAGTGAGGCAGGGCCTGAGCGCTGTGATATCGCAGGAACAGGATATAAAGGTTATTGCAGAAGCGTCAAACGGCAAAGAGGCGGTGGATATTGCGAAAAAAAGTTCCGCAGATATTTTTATAGTAGATATAACAATGCCTATTTTGAACGGCCTGGAGGCATCCAGCCAGATTATGCAGATTAACCCAAGGAATAAAGTTATTATACTGAGCATGCATGATAACAGGGCATTTATCGAAAGGGCTTTGAGCCTCGGGATAAAAGGGTATGTGTTAAAGGATTCTGCAGCTGACGAAATTATCCAGGCTATACGCGCAGTTTATAAAGATGAATATTTCTTAAGCCCGAGGATATCTACATTTGTAATACAGGATTATATTGATTCAAAAGGACAAAAGATCGGAGAAAAAAAGATAGTAAGCCTTACTGAAAGAGAAAGAGAACTCCTGCAGCTTATCGCAGAAGGCTATACAAATAAAGAAGTTGCTACGCATCTTAATATCTGTTTAAAGACCGCTCTCGCCCATAGAAATAATATTATGCAGAAATTAGGCATACACCGCCAGGCAGACCTCATCAGGTACGCACTCAAAGAGGGTATAACCACTATATAGTGTATAAGAAAAAAACCTCCCTTAAGTAGGTACTTGTACCTATTTACAAATCTCAGGCTATCTGGTATCATTTGAGTTCACGTGATTGGTGTCACGCGTCAAAAAAAGTCCCTCGCAGCTCGATGAAAAACAAGGGCTGCTCGGGATCAAATTTTGTTTCACAAAATTTGGGAGGTGTTAAATGGCAATTAAGAAAGCAGCAGTAAAAAAGGTGACTTTTAAGATAAGCGCGCCAAATGCAAAAGATGTGCGCTTAGCA
>CAKKRB010000130.1 GCA_919902485.1 Omnitrophica bacterium GWA2_41_15
AAGTAATATATATTTGAAAATAATAGTTTTTTTCATAACTAATATTCCGTGTAAATATATTTCGTGATTTCATTGGCTATATGATAATATTGATTGAGAAATCTTTGAAAATGATTGCGAAATAGAGGTTCTTATATTTCTAGGAAATCTTTCTAACTTTAGCAGATAGAGAAAAGTGATTATTTACGAAAAAATAATTTTTTAATCCCTCTAAAAAGATTCGTTATAAATTTATATGAAAATTTAAAATTATATAATAATGTTATAAAAAACAATTGAATTCTAAGACATTAATTTTAAAATTTGCGTATCTTTTTTTGAAAACATTCAGATTTCCAAAAAAATAAAATTGAATTTCGATAGAAAGATGGAGGATAAAAATCCAAAAGGTGATATTACTATAATTCTTCATCGAAAATTAAATAAAATCAATTCAATTGAAATATGATATGTATCATTTAAAAAGAATTAGAAACAAATGAGGAAAAGAAAATGGAAGAAATGAAAATCAATGTGGAAGAAGACAAATAAGCGCAACATTTGACATTTACTTAAGGGTTCATTAACATATTAATATTAGCACTATGACAAGCATTTTGTAAATAAATAATTCAAATTAGAAGGAATGATAAGGGTTGGTATGCAAATGTGGGATAGTACCTTAAAAAGAAAAAAAATGAAATTCAGAAATTATCCATTAAAATTAAGTAAATTATTAATAAGAGGTGGAAGAATATTTAAAAAATCGAAAATGAATTTTATTGTAGAGATAAGAATTTAGAAGGAGATGAGATAATGACAATGTTGTCATAAATGATGGTAATGTAGGAATTGAAAACAATGGATATGAATTGCAGGTAGAAAAAAAACAATTATGAAGAAAATTAGTATGGAGTCGAAAATTGGACATATCTTACAAGAAATTGAAAAAAAAATAATATAGATAGCAGGGATAAGGCAAGAAAGAAATCAAAAATTAGGAAAAATCATTCTATGATGATAGGATTATAAATAAAAAATAAAAATTTTGAAGACAGATTAGATTATAAATAATTTTCACGATTTAATTATTGGCATTTCTAATTTAAATTAATTAAATGAATTTATTTTTCATAAAAGTGGTAATCAGATTGGTGATTAAGGCGCAATCGCCATTGGAAATGGGCTTAGCAATTTGAAGAA
>CAKKRB010000131.1 GCA_919902485.1 Omnitrophica bacterium GWA2_41_15
TTTCTTCTATCTCGATGATTTTATTTCCTTTTAATTCAGGCACGCCGAATCTTTCCGGGTCATCTACTTTTTTTAATAAAATCTTAGCGCCTTTCGGCTGTTTGGAAAAATCCTGGACATAGTGCTTTATTGATTTTTCAATAAGGTTATCGCCCAGGATAACCACTATTTTATCGTTATCGCTAAAATGTTCCGCGAGTTTCAGCGCTTCAGCTATGCCACCCTCGCCTTTCTGGTAAGTATAGTTTATCGCCTTAAGCCCGAATTCAGAGCCGTTTCCCAGAAGCCTCAAAAACTCGCCTGCGTGATTACCGCCAGTAACTATCAAAATATCTTTTATGCCTGCGTCCACCAACGTCTGGATAGGATAGTAAATCATGGGTTTGCCATATACAGGCAGAAGATGCTTATTGGTTATGCGGGTTAATGGTTCAAGCCTCTTACCTAAGCCGCCTGCTAAAATAACACCTTTCATATCTCACCTCTTTTAGTTATCCACAAAGTAGGGGAGGTTTAAACATCCCCTACTTTGTGGATAACTTATTTACTCCAGTCATACGGAATATCATTATCAAATGCGTCTAAGCGGTATTCGTCAGGTGTTTTATAATTATAAGCCATGGTCGGGACGTTAATCACTATCGCCTCTTTATCGCTTACGCATTTAAAGCCGTGATATGTAAGCTTTGGTATCTTAACGAGTATCGGATTATCAGGAGAAACTATAAAATCATTTATTTCTTTATACGTCGGTGAATCAACTCTTGCGTCATATATAGCCAGCCTCATAGCGCCGAATACGCATGTAAAATGGTCGTCCTGGAGTTTATGATAATGCCAGGCCTTGGTTGTGCCCGGAAACGCAGTAGTCATATACACCTGGCCGAATTTCTGGAAAATAGGCTCGTCGGAGCGCAGAATTTCCATAAGCCTGCCGCGGTCATCCGGGATAATTTTAAGTTTTTTTACCTCTACGCCTTTAATCATATAACCATCCTAACCCCGCAGGAGGCCTTCGGCCACCTAC
>CAKKRB010000132.1 GCA_919902485.1 Omnitrophica bacterium GWA2_41_15
TCCCTGTGATAAAAATAGGCAATAAATTAAGAAAAATCAGCACCTCTACCCAGGAGAGCATGTCTGATATAAATTCCCTGCTTTTTGAGACCATATACGGCATCGGCATAGTAAAATCATTTTCAGCGGAGAATTATCAGAAAGAAAAATTCAGGGCCCACAATAACCGCTACTATAAAATGATGATAAAATCAGTCAAGCGCATAGCCATTATAACTCCGCTTGGAGAATTCGTAGGCATACTCTGCATGGGAGTGGTCCTGTGGTGCGGCGGCAAAGAGGTTGTGGAAGGCAGGTTAAGTGCAGGGGCTTTTATAGCGTTTCTCGCAGCTTTATTATCTCTTTTAAAGCCTTTAAAGAGGCTCTCAAGGCTTTATGGGATCAATCTTCAGGCAGTGGCTGCGATTACCAGGGTGTTCAATGTCCTTGATTGGGAGATAGCAATAAAAAACAGGCCAGGCGCAGTAAAGCTGATGAGTTTCAAAGATGCGATAGAATTCAAAGACATAACTTTTTCATATAGTAAAGACAGGGTTGTATTGAACGGGATCAGCCTGAAGCTTGCAAAAGGCAAGGTTCTTGCCATAGTAGGGATGAGCGGTGCGGGAAAGTCTACGTTTGTAAGCCTTTTGCCAAGGTTTTATGACCCTGATAAAGGCGCTATTCTTGTTGACGGAAAAGATATAAGGGATTTTTCAATAGACTCCCTGCGGCAGCATATAGGCATAGTAAGCCAGGAGACAATACTTTTTAACGACACTGTAAGGAACAATATCGCGTTCGGCAAACCTGACGCAAAGATAGAAGATATCATAAATGCGGCAAAGGCAGGGAACGGCCATAACTTTATCACTGAAATGCCTCAGGGGTATGATACGATTATAGGCGACAGGGGAATCAAGCTTTCAGGAGGCGAAAAGCAAAGGATAGCTATAGCAAGAGCCCTTTTTAAAGACCCGCCTATACTTATACTTGATGAAGCTACGAGCCAGCTGGATACCGAGTCTGAAAAGCTGGTCCAGGAGGCTATTAACAGGCTGATGGCCAACAGGACTGTATTTGTCATTGCCCATAGGCTTTCTACAGTAGAACACGCTGACAATATAGCTGTATTTGAAGACGGTAGGATTATAGAAACAGGCGACCACAGCCAATTATTGGAAAAATCAGGCCTTTATAAGCATCTTTATGAGCTGCAGTTCAAGTCAAGGCATAGAGAAAAATAGCTTGATATATATAGTGTAATATTATATAATACCCAGTCTAGTTAAACCCATTAAATTTATAAGGAGGAAATGTGGACACAGAGTTAATTAAACAACTATTGGAAGCAGGGGTTCATTTTGGCCATCATGTATCGAGATGGAACCCAAAGATGAAGAAATTTATATTCGGGGAAAGGAGCAATATCTATATAATAGACCTTGAAAAGACAGTGGATTATTTGAATAAGGCAAGGGAATTTGTAAGGGGTGTTGCTGCGAAAGGCGACGCAGTGCTTTTTGTAGGCACAAAACGCCAGGCCCAGGATATTATATTCGCAGAGTCGCAGCGTTCAGGCATGTATTATATAAAAGACAGATGGCTGGGAGGCACACTTACAAATTTTAAGACCATCCGTAACAGCATAAAACGGTTAGAAGCGGTAGAGACCATGCAGAAAGATGGCACTTTTGAAGCTATTAAGAAGAAAGAAAAGGCCATACTTACAAAGGAAATGG
>CAKKRB010000133.1 GCA_919902485.1 Omnitrophica bacterium GWA2_41_15
GCGTCTTCAGGAGAAAATTCCACATCATCGCAGAACTTTCCAGCGTATTTCACAGCCCACACAGCCTGTTTCAGAATCTCTGATTCTGCTTTTTTAAGCTTATATTGCATGTGGATCTTTGAGGTCGCAAGAAACACGTGTATCCTTGGCCTTTTAGCAGGCTTCACAGCTTTTGCGCAAGCCTCTATATCAGGTTTTAAGGCCCTGGCAAGGCCGCATATCGAAGAGCCTTTTACCAGGCTGGCGACCTTATGCACAGCATTGAAATCGCCTTTAGAGGCAATGGGAAAACCTGCCTCAATCACATCCACGCCTAACCTGGAAAGCTGTCTGGCTATTTCGAGCTTGGCATTTATGTCCAAACTCGCTCCTGGCGACTGCTCTCCGTCCCGCAAAGTAGTATCAAAAATAATTATTCTTTTCATAACTATGCCCAATCCGTTCGCCGAACGGAGAAATAGAAATTATTTTTTCATCCAAGGCATCATTTCCCTGAGCTTTTTGCCTACTGCCTCAATCTGATGCTCATCGCCTTCTTTTAACATTTTATTGAAATTCTGCCTGGCGCTAATCTCATTCTCCTTAATCCATTCCCTTGCAAATTTGCCTCTCTGTATTTCATTCAAAATCTTTTTCATCTCTTTTCTGGTTCTTTCTGTTATGACCCTCTTGCCACGTGTTAAATCTCCGTAACAAGCAGTATTGGAAACTCTTCTTCTCATACCTGAGATTCCGGTTTCCTGAATAAGATCTGTTATCAGTTTTAATTCATGCAATACTTCAAAATACGCGATCTCAGGCTGATATCCTGCTTCTACCAATGTATCAAATCCAGCCTTTATCAACTCGCTCGCGCCGCCGCACAGAACTGCCTGCTCTCCAAAAAGATCTGTCTCAGTCTCTTCTTTAAAAGTCGTTTCTATTACACCTGCCTTGGCTGCGCCCAATGCCTTTGCATAAGCTAAAGCTAATTTTAACGCGTTGCCGGTAGCATCCTGAAATATCGCGACTAAAGAAGGAACACCTTTGCCCTCTTCATACATCTTTCTCACCAAAGCGCCAGGGCCTTTCGGCGCCACCATAAACACATCTACGCTTTTCGGAGGCTTTATCTGTTTAAAATGGATATTGAATCCATGGGAAAAACATAATGCCTTTCCTTTTTTCAGGTTAGGTTTTATGAATTCTTTATATACCTTTGCCTGCACATGGTCCTGGGTAAGTATCTGTATAATATCCCCGAGTTTCGCAGCTTCAGCTACTGTTACAGGCTTAAAACCATCCTGCTGGGCAATCTTATAATTTTCAGTTCCTTCGAGTTCACTTACTACAACTTCTATGCCGCTATCGCGTAAATTCAAAGCCTGTCCCCTGCCCTGGATTCCATATCCTATGATAGCCACCTTTTTGCCTTTAAGGATGTCCAGGTCAGCGTCCTTGTCATAATAAATCTTTAACATTTGTAACTCCTTTCTTTTTATTCTTTTGGTATTGCAATGCGGCCGCTTCTGGCCAATTCTTTTATGCCTAACTGCTTTAAACCATCCAATAGACTCATGATCTCTTCCTGATCGCCTGTCATTTCAATAATTGCGGCATTATCCGAGCGCTGAATTATTTTTGCGCTGGTCTTAGCCAGAATGCCCTCTAATCTGGCTTTATCTCTGGCAGAACAGCCAACTTTCACCAGTATAAGCTCCCTGTCAATATGCCCTTTCTTTGTAAAATCTGTGACAGTGATTACATCTATGAGCTTATTCAACTGCTTTTTTATCTGCTCAAGTATCTTCTCGTCCTCTGCATCGATAACCATGGTAAGATACGAAATAGCCGGATCCATGGTCTCAGAAACAGCCAGAGACGCTATGTTGTATCCGCGCGCGCTGAATAAACCCGCTATTCTCGCAAGCACGCCGAATTTATTCTCTACTAAAACAGAAATAGTGTGTTTCATTACGCAAGCCCTTCTATCATCCTGTTTATCGCCTCTCCGGCAGGAACCATTGGAAACACATTTTCTTCCTCTTCCACCCGAAAATCAATAAACACAACATTATCTATGGAGATCGCTTTTTTAATGGCCCTGGCCACGTCTTCTTTTTTTGTGACCCTTATGCCAACAGCTCCGTAGCTCTCAGCCAGCTTCACAAAATCAGGATTGCTTAAGGTAGTGTAAGAATACCTCTTTTTATAAAAAAGTTCCTGCCACTGCCTGACCATGCCCAGATAACCGTTATTGAGGATAGCGACTTTGACATGGATTTTATTGCAGACGCATGTAGCAAGCTCCTGTATATTCATCTGTATTGAACCGTCCCCGGCTATATCAAAAACTATCTTGTCAGGGTTGCCGATTTTGGCGCCCATTGCCGCAGGAAAACCAAAACCCATGGTGCCTAATCCGCCTGATGAAAGAAACGTGCGCGGATAATTACACTGATACCACTGGGCAGCCCACATCTGGTTCTGGCCGACTTCAGTAGTTATGATAGCGTCTCCCTCTGTAATTTTATCAATCTGCTCAACAACATACTGCGGTTTTATCTTACCCTTTTTATCGTGATATTTAAGAGGGTATTTTTTCTTCCATGCCCCAACGGTTTTTAACCATTCGGAATTATCCGGAAATTTTTTTATCTCTTCCAGTAATTGTCCGAGGATATTTTTTGCATCTCCTACAATAGGTATATCGACTTTCACATTCTTACTGATAGATGAAGGGTCTATATCAATATGAATGACTTTTGCATAAGGTGCAAATTTATCAAGCCTCCCCGTAACCCTGTCGTCAAAACGCGCGCCCACAGCAATGATCAGGTCTGCTTCCATGGTAGCGTAATTTGCGTAAGCAGTGCCGTGCATGCCAAGCATGCCCA
>CAKKRB010000134.1 GCA_919902485.1 Omnitrophica bacterium GWA2_41_15
TGCTTTTCTGGATAGGAATGTTCCTGATCCTTATATGGATATTCAGGCTGGACTCGTTCTCAGCAGCAACTCTCCCAAAAGACTTGAGTTATGGAGAATTCTACAGGCTTTTGCAAAACAATAAAGAGACTTTGGCTATCAAGTCTATTGTTAAAATGGAAGATCAGCTTAAAGGCACGCTTTCCAGTGGAGCGCGTTTTAATGTCCGCATCCCGCAGGAAGATCCTGAGCTTTTAAATTTACTGCGGAATAATGTCCCGGATTTTGATGTAAAACCTCCAAAAACTCTCTGGGCAAATCTTTTTTATTCGCTCGGGCCCATGCTTTTATTTATAGGATTTTTGTGGTTTTTTGTATATAGAGGCGCTCAGAGCGGTGGAAAGATTCTTTCCTTCGGGAAAAGCCGAGCAAAACAAATATCAGGCGATAAGTTAAAAATAACATTTGATAATGTGGCAGGGGTTGACGAGGCAAAAGAAGAGCTTAAAGAAATCATAGAATTTTTGAAAGACCCTAAGAGGTTTCAGAAATTAGGCGGCAAGATCCCAAAGGGCGTATTACTCATGGGGCCTCCAGGCACGGGAAAAACCCTTTTGGCAAAGGCAGTCAGCGGAGAGGCAGGAGTCCCGTTCTTCAGCATAAGCGGTTCTGATTTCGTAGAGATGTTTGTAGGCGTGGGCGCTTCAAGGGTAAGGGATCTTTTTGAACAGGCAAAGCGTTCTGCCAAGATGAGCGGCAAGGGATGTATTATTTTTATCGATGAAATAGATGCTGTCGGCAGGCAGCGTTTTGCAGGCATTGGCGGCGGCCATGATGAAAGAGAACAGACATTGAACGCGCTTCTTGTAGAGATGGATGGTTTTGACACGCAGGAAGGCGTTATCTTAATAGCGGCGACTAACAGGCCTGATGTGCTGGATCCTGCATTGCTCAGGCCTGGAAGATTTGACAGGACGATTGTTATTTCCAGGCCGGATATTATAGGCAGGGAGGCTATATTAAAAGTGCATGCAAAAGGCATAAAAATCAGCAAAGACGCTGATCTTAAGTATATCGCAAGACAGACATCGGGTTTTTCAGGCGCAGACCTGGCGAACCTTGTAAACGAAGCAGCGCTTCTGGCAGCGAGGAGAAACAAAGAGACTGTGGAAATGAAAGAGCTTGGAGAGTCTATTGAAAGGGTTATTGCAGGTCCTGAAAAGAAAACCAGGGTTATAAACGCAGAAGAAAAGAACATAGTGTCATATCATGAATCCGGCCACGCGCTTCTGGCGCTTCTGATACCAGGGGCGGATCCTTTGCATAAAGTTTCGATTATACCCAGAGGAATTGCGCTTGGATATACAATGAGACTGCCTCTTGAAGACAGGTATATCGTTACCAGGAAGGAGTTGATTGGCAGGATAGTAGGAATACTGGGCGGCAGGGCAAGCGAAGACCTTATTTTCAAAGAGCTTTCAACAGGCGCTCAGGATGACCTTGAAAAAGCAACTGATATTGCCAGGGATATGGTGATGAGATGGGGTATGAGCGAGAAATTAGGGCATCTTACATTTGGAAGGCGGGAAGAGCAGATTTTCCTGGGCAGGGATATTGGAGAAGAGAGGAATTACAGCGAAGCAACAGCTGTAGAAATAGATAAAGAGATACGCAAGATTATAGATGAATGTTACAATAGGGCAAAGGATGAATTAACCGCCAATTCGGATAAATTAAAAGCCCTTGCTGAAAAATTGCTGGAAAAAGAGGTGCTGGACTCAGAGGAAGTCAAAAGAATAGTTTTTCCGGAAAGCCCAGAGAATAAAGCATGATGGATTTTAAATTCGGTTCCCGCACTTATATCATGGGGATACTGAACGTTACGCCTGATTCTTTCAGCGGAGACGGCATATATCAAGATGCAGATAAAGCAGTTGAAACAGGGGAAAGGCTGGTTCAGGAAGGCGCTGATATAATTGACATAGGAGGAGAGTCCACGCGCCCAGGAGCGCAATCTGTTACAATCGAAGAAGAAATCAAAAGGGTAATACCTGTTATAGAAAAATTATCAAAAAAGATAAAAGCGCCTATTTCAATAGATACAGCCAAGTCAGAGGTTGCGAGGCAGGCCCTTGATAGCGGCGCATCAATAGTAAATGATATAACAGGCCTTGAGTCAGACCCTGAAATGGTTTATATAATCAGGGAATTCAATGCAAAGGTAGTGTTGATGCATATAAAAGGCACTCCACAAACAATGCAGAATAGCCCAGAATATGGGAACCTGATTAAGGAGATCAAGGAAGAGTTGCGAAGAATCATTGATAAAGCAATATTGAATGGCATAAAGAAAGAGAATATTATAATAGATCCCGGCATAGGATTTGGGAAAACACTAAAACATAACCTTGAGATTTTAAACAGGCTTTCTGAGTTTAAAGAACTTGGCATGCCTGTGCTTGTCGGGCCTTCCAGGAAGTCTTTTATAGGAAAGATAACCGGCGCAGAACCGGATAACAGGGTTTTCGGGACAGCTGGCGCAGTGGCAATAGCTATTGAAAACGGAGCAGATATAGTAAGGGTGCACGATGTAAAAGAGATAAAACAGGCAGTAATGATTGCAGATGCAATAATCCGGTTTAAAGGCAATAAAAATGAATGATTATATTGCAATATCCAAGATGTTGGTTGAAATAGGCATACTTTGGTTTGTATATTATGTAATATTAATGTTTGCAAGAGGCACCAGAGGCGTATATGTCCTGAGAGGCATAATTTTAATAACCATCTTTTTCATTATAACAAAGCAGTTGAACCTTGAGCGCATAAACTGGATATTTACAAAGCTATTTGCGTTATCGATATTGGCATTTCTTATAATATTTCAACAGGAAATCAGGCGCGGCCTGGCCAATATAGGCCAGCGCAGATGGTCCAGGTTCTTTCTTAAAGAGTCAGAGATAATAAGCGAGATCGCCAGCGCATGTTTTTTGCTTTCCAGGAAAAAAATAGGCGCTTTGATTGCAATAGAAAGAGAAACAAGGCTTGAGAACTACATTGAAAGCGGGATTGAGATAGACGCTAAAGTGAATTCCGAGCTTTTGATGACAATCTTTACCCCTAATACGCCTCTTCACGACGGGGGCATAGTGATATCAGGAGACCGCATAACCACAACAGGCTGTCTTTTCCCGCTTACGCAAAACCCAAAGGTATCAAGCAATCTTGGCACAAGGCACAGGGCAGCACTTGGCATCAGCGAGGAAACTGACGCAATAGTTGTTATTGTATCCGAAGAAACAGGAGGCGTTTCTGTTGCCATAGCAGGCAGGCTTACCCATGATCTGGACAGAGAAGCCATGGAAAGGGTTTTGAGCAATCTTTACAGGCCTGACAAAAAAGGGAAGAAATAAAAATGAACAACTGGTTTTTTAATAATTTCTGGATAAAAATAGTATCGCTTATACTTGCCGTCATAACCTGGTTTTACGTAAACGAAGAGATTGTCAAAGAAAAGCACATGACCAAGCAATTATATAAATCCTCTATTATAAACCGGGTCCAAATCCCATCCTATGGCGTTAAGCCAATTAAGTAAAGATATTTTCAGGAGACAGGATGCCTAAATTAGGAGTAAACATAGACCATGTAGCTACGTTGAGACAGGCCAGAGGAGGCATAGAGCCGGATCCTATAGAGGCTGTTTTAGTGTGCGAAAAGGCAGGGTGCGACAGCATTGTTGCGCATTTAAGGGAAGACAGGCGGCATATAAACGACAGGGATGTTATTGAGCTCAGAAAAAGAATAGACACAAGGTTTAATCTCGAGATGTCAATAAATCCTGAAATAGTGGATATAGCCCAGAGGATCGGGCCTGATCAAGTGACCCTTGTACCTGAAAAGAGGCAGGAACTTACTACTGAAGGCGGCTTGAGCGTTATAAAATATGAAAAAAAGCTTGTCAGGATAACAGAGTTGTTCAGGGAAAAAGGCATAGATGTAAGCGTTTTTATAGGAACAGACAAAGAAGAGATACGGGCTGCTATATATATAGGTATAGGTACCATAGAAATACATACAGGCGAATACAGCCTGGCGCAAGACAAAAAGTCTATGGACAGGGAATTTAAAAAGATAAAAAGCGCAGCTGAATATGCGATGTCCAAAGGTCTTATTGTAAACGCCGGCCACGGCCTTAATTATACAAATGTAAAGCGGATAGCTGATATTAAAGGCATGAATGAATTAAATATCGGCCATTCTATAATATCCAGGGCAGTATTTACTGGTTTGTACAGCGCAGTCAAAGAGATGAAGGCACTGTGTTCCTAATGTTACAAATCAAGTCATACTCGTTTTGTAACATTAGCAGGTTAGAGGGTTGAGATGATAGTTGGGACAGGAATTGATATAGTAGAGGTAGTAAGGATAAAAAGAGCTCTGGATATGTGGGGCGACAAATTTCTGAGCAGGGTTTTTACCAAAAGGGAGCTGTCTTACGCAAATAAGAAGAAATTTTCGCATGAGAACCTGGCTGCAAGGTTTGCATGCAAAGAATCTGTTTTAAAGGCATTCGGGGATACAAGGGTAGGAATACGTTTAAAAAACATAGAAATATTAAATGACTCAAAAGGCAAGCCAGAGGTAATCCTGCACAGAGAGGCAAAGGAATTTGCAGATAAGAATAAGCTGGATAAGATAATAGTCAGCATGTCGCATACGAATAATTATGCGGTCAGCAATGCAATATTATGGAAAGATTGATAAATCTGAAAAAGCGGCCAAAAAACAGTCATAAAGGTGATTTTGGCCATGTCTTTATCCTGGCAGGTTCCAAGGGCCTGACAGGCGCAGCAGCGCTATGCTCAAACGCAGCGCTTCGTTCAGGCGCAGGGCTTGTCACATTGGGCATACCTGTTTCATTAAATTCAATAATGTCCAGAAAGCTTACAGAAGTGATGACTCTCAGCCTGGCTGAGACAAAAGAACAGACCTTATCTTTAAAGGCAGAGCAAGGGATATTGAAAAAAGCAAACAGTTCAGACGTTGCAGTTATGGGCCCTGGGCTTTCTCAAAATACTGAAACCCGGAAGTTAATCAGGAAATTAGTTGTTAAAATAGAGAAACCAATGGTCCTGGATGCGGACGCATTGAACGCGATATCAGAAAAAACAGAAATCCTGGAAAAAATAAAAACGAAATATATAGTTACCCCGCATCCCGGTGAGATGGCCAGGCTTGTAAACAAAAGTTTAAATTACATAAAAAATAATAGATTAATTGTTGCAAAAAAATTCTCGCATGATTATAATGCTGTGGTGGTTTTAAAGGGCGCTGGCACAATAGTGGCGGAGCCCGGCGGCAAATATTATGTAAATACTACAGGCAACCCTGGCATGGCTACTGCAGGAAGCGGAGACGTGCTTGCAGGGATAATAGCAGGTTTTCTTGGCCAGGGATTA
>CAKKRB010000135.1 GCA_919902485.1 Omnitrophica bacterium GWA2_41_15
CCATTGCGATTTTATTGGAAGGGTCAAAATTATCTATGAATACAAGGCGGTTATTTTTGCCGTAGAACGCAATATTGGAGATTATTTTTTTATTAGAGCGTTTATCTTTATCAGCATTGTCTATATAATTTTCTTTTATAGATTCTGCCTTTCTCATGCTCTGGGGAAGCACTTTTTCAGATACAGCGAATATGAGTATTGTTATTATGAGGCCGATGTATATGAAAGGCATGAGGATCCTGTATATGCTTATACCTGCGGCGCGCATGGCTGTTATCTCTCCGAATTTGTCCATATTGCCAAGGACGTACATGGTGGAGATAATGCTTGCCACAGGAGTGGTCTGTATGATAATCAACGGTATCATTGACAAATAATATTCCAGAAGAATGGGGATATGGATATTATGTTTCAGGATTTCATCCAGAAGCCCGAAAAGGTCTATGACCATATAAAGGATTATAAAAAGAGCCAGGCAGTATAAAAAGGGCAGTAAAAAATATTTTGCTATGTATTTATCAAGTATCCGCATGTCAGGTTTCTATTGTTTTTCGCAGCATGTATAATCCTGTTGCGCCGATTATTATATTAGGCAGATACATCCAGTATGCCGGGTTTCCAATGCCTTTAAGGGACAGGGCTATGCTGACCGCCATCAGCAGATAGTATACCACGATAACACCTAAGGCTATGGCAAATTGTATGGTTTTTTCTCCGCGCCTTGTGAATATCCCAAGGGGTATGCCTATGATCACAAAGACAAGGCTTGCAAAGGATACTGAAATTTTCCTGTGGAATTCTGTAACGAGAGCGGGCGTATCCACATGGTATTGCCCGAGCCTTTTAGCCTCATTTTTTATTTCCTGAAAATTCATTTCCTTTGGTTTTTTCTCCGTGTAATCGCTTGGCGCTGTGGATTCGTCAACGTTCAGGGTAAGGTAATATGTCTTGAAGTTCAGTTTATAAAAATTTACAGGATTTTTCGGATTCGGCTCGTCGCTTGTTCCGTTTATAAGCTTTAGTTTCACGGCATTCTGATTTTCCAGGGTTATGAATTCGCCTTTTTCAGCTATTATAGTCCTTGTGGAGCGGTCATTCTGAGGCTGATATATGCGCAC
>CAKKRB010000136.1 GCA_919902485.1 Omnitrophica bacterium GWA2_41_15
ATGTTCCGACTATTGCCTATAACTACAAAACTCCTGATGAGTATCGCTTAGACGCGTTTGACAACGATATACCATACGATTGGAGTAAATAATCGTTATTTCACAAAACAAGTCATACTCGTTTTGTGAATTAACGGCAGATAGCGAGGTAAGACATGAAAGGTGTTATTTTAGCAGGTGGATTAGGCAAGCGCCTTGAACCATTAACGCGCATAACCAATAAGCATCTTTTGCCTGTATATGGTAAGCCAATGATTTATTACCCTATACGGACACTTGTAGATGCTGGCATAAAGGACATTTTGATAGTAACAGGCGGCAACCACGCAGGCGAGTTTTTACGGCTTCTCGGCAATGGCTCTGAATTCGGGCTCAAGGCAATAAATTATACTTATCAGAAGGGCGAGGGAGGTATAGCTGAAGCGCTTAAACTCGCGGAACATTTTAGCGATTTTGATAAAATCGTGGTTGTGCTTGGCGATAATCTCATTGAAAGGCCGATAAAGCGATATGTCCAGGATTTTGCAAAACAACCAAAGGGCGCTAAGGTTTTATTAAAAAAAGTAGATGACCCTGAGAGGTTTGGCGTTGCCGAAGTAAAAGGCAACCGCATCATGAAGATAGCGGAAAAGCCAAAACACCCAAAATCAGATTATGCTGTAACAGGCATTTACATGTATGATAAAAAAGTCTTTGATATCGCCAAGTCCTTAAAACCTTCCAGCAGGGGAGAACTTGAGATTACAGACGTGAATAATGAATATATAAAACGCGGGGAAATGACGTTTGCTGTTTTAGACGGCTGGTGGTCTGATTGTGGCACGCACGAAGCGCTCTTGCGTGCCAATAACCTGGTAGCTGGAAAATATACATCACGAATTCCTTAACCAATTTTGCCCCGCTGTTTCGCTTTGTGAAACAAAGCGAAACGGGCAAAATTCAGCGGCAACAACATAGCTATGAAAATATTAATCACTGGCGGATGCGGATTTATAGGGTCTAATTTTATAAGGCA
>CAKKRB010000137.1 GCA_919902485.1 Omnitrophica bacterium GWA2_41_15
TTATATAATTATACCCTGCATTACGACGCTTAGCAATAATAAAAATATTTGATTATAAGCTGATTATTGCATATAATATAAATAATGAACATTTCAGCTCAGATAATATGCATAGGTAATGAAATAATGCTGGGCCATATAGCAAATACAAACGCCGGCTTTATTTCAAATAAATTAGCCTCCATAGGCATAAAAACCGCTAAACATCTTGATATACCAGACGACCCTGAAGTTATTATATCCTCTATCAGAAAAGCACTCAGTGAATCTGAAATAGTACTCTTAAGCGGCGGGCTCGGGCCTACTGTAGATGACATCACGCTTGAATGTATTGCAAAAGCTCTTAATAAAAAACTGCTCTTCAACAAAAATACTGCCAATCGCATAAAGGCGCATTTCAAGCGCCGTAAAATAAAAATGCCTTCAAATAATCTCAGACAAGCACTTATACCTGAAGGCGCAATCCCTATAGACAATAATCTCGGCACAGCCCCTGGCCTAATAATACCTTTTCCAGCTGCGTCGGCTGGAAGTTTTCAGCCGACGCAGCTGGAAAACAAGGCGCTTCTCGCCTTCCCTGGCGTGCCTAACGAACTCTATCCAATGCTCGAAAACACTGCCATTCCATATCTGAAAAAGCATTTTCAGACAGGTAAAATTATAAAATCCCGCGTTATTAAAATAACTGGCCTTGCAGAATCAAAGGTAAATGAGATGATTGAGGATATCTTAAGAATTAGCGGCAAGGTTCAGATGGGAATCTACCCGCATCCAGAAGAAATACAAGTAAAAATCACTGTTACAGAAAAAAATGAAAAATCAGCTAACCTTGCCATATCTAAAATAGAAAAAAAGATTAAATCGCGGCTTAAAGATTATATATTTGGCTACGACAACGAAAAACTTGAAGAGATTATAGGAAGGCTGCTTTTAAAATCTAAAAAAACTCTCGCTATAGCAGAATCCTGCACAGGCGGGCTTTTAGCAAATAGAATAACCGATATACCTGGAAGCTCAAGATATTTTAAACTTGGGCTTGTAACCTACAGCAATGAATCTAAAAATAAACTCCTGAATATGTCTCTGGAAACCATAAAAAAATATGGCGCTGTTTCAAAACAGGTTGCTGTTCTAATGGCAAAAAATATCCGGATTCTGGCCAGCGCAGATTATGGTATAGGAATTTCAGGCATCGCAGGCCCTGGCGGGGCAACTAAAAAGAAACCAGTCGGCCTTGTCTATATTGCGCTTTCGAGTAAAAACAAGACTACCTGTAAAGAGTTCAATTTTATAGGTACTCGAGATCTAATAAAATACAAATCCACGCAGGCGGCATTAAACATGCTTAGGGGAAAAACCGCGTAGGTGGCCACAGGCCTCCTACGCGGTTGGGGTGGTTATAAATATGCCTTCTATCCGCGCCTTCATCGCCGTTGAAATCGACCCTCAAACCAAACAAAAAATCTCTGCCTTAGTCTCATCTCTAAAAAAATCCGATGCTGATGTTAAGTGGATAACTGAAGATCAGATGCACCTTACCCTAAAATTCTTAGGCAATGTAGAGCAAAGTAAAATTCAGGAAATTTCAGCTGCCTTAAATTCTATTTCAACTAATTTTAGCCCATTTACTATACACCTCTCTAATATAGGCGCATTTCCGAATATAAATCATCCCCGCGTAATCTGGCTCGGAATAGATATCGGCGCAGAAGAATTGAAAATCTTGGCTGAAAAGATTGAAACAGGCCTGGAAAAACTGGGGTTCAATCCCTCGACTTCGCTCGGGACAGGAAAAGAAGACCGTGAATTCAAAGCTCATCTTACATTAGGCAGGGTCAAATCTTCAAAAAATATAGCAAATCTTATAAAATTACTAAAAGAAACTGTCTTCTCTTTAAATGCAGACATCCCTATTGAAGAGATCATCCTCTTTCAAAGCACCCTCTTTCCAAAAGGCGCTATCTATACTAAACTTTGGACAGCATATCTGCCTTTATCTTGAATATCGCTTTAAGTCTCTATAAAAATTTTCATGGCCGCCTACAGCTATAAACATAACTGCTT
>CAKKRB010000138.1:0-1244 GCA_919902485.1 Omnitrophica bacterium GWA2_41_15
AGATAAACTATAAAATCTGAAAGAGACGTGCCTTCCTCTCCAACCACCTTCATCATTTGTTTTACTTCATAACTTCTCTTTAAAACAGCCTGGGCAGTTTTTACCTCTTTCTCGTCTATGAAACTCTTATATTTACTCCAGCTCTCAAGGGGGTCTATCGCGGGGTATCTTCTTGCATCAGACCGCTCCCGCGAAAGACCATGAAACGCTCCTACAACTTTTAACGTAGCCTGCGTAACAGGCTCTTCAAAATTTCCTCCTGCAGGGCTCACTGTGCCGCCTATTGTTACAGAACCGAGACTGTTGTTATGCAGCCTTACAAGCCCTGCTCTTTCATAAAATGACGCGATTCTATTTTCAAGATACGCAGGGAATGCCTCTTCTCCTGGAATCTCTTCCAGTCTTCCTGACATTTCGCGCATTGCCTGCGCCCACCTGGAGGTGGAGTCAGCCAGAAGCAATACATTCAGGCCCATTTGGCGGTAATATTCCGCAATAGTAACAGCTGTATAAACGCTTGATTCCCTTGCGCTCACAGGCATTGAACTGGTATTGCAGATAATAACTGTGCGGTCTATCAGGCTTTTCTTTGTCCTGGGGTCTACAAGGTGGGGAAATTCCCTCAATGTTTCCACAACCTCTCCTGCCCTTTCTCCGCACGCCGCTATAATTACTATATCAATCTCTGCGTGCTTACTGATGAGCTGCTGTAAAACTGTTTTGCCTGAACCAAAAGGCCCTGGAATACAATATGTCCCGCCCAAAGCAACAGGCATCAGAGTATCAATAATTCTTATCTTTGTTATTAAAGGCCTGGATGGTTTTAATTTTTCAGCAAAACTTGTAATAGGCACTTTCACGGGCCAGGTTTGAGACATGCTTACAGGATAAATGTTCCCGCGCTCATCTTTTAATTCCGCCACTACATGTTTGATATTATACTTGCCGTTACTGACCATTCTTTCTACTTTTGCGCCGCCTTTTAAACCAAACGGCGCCATGATCCAGTGCTCAAAAATACCCTCGTATGTAAAACCTAATTTTTCGCCTGATTTTACATTCTGCCCTATCTTCGCAGCAGGCGTAAATTCCCATTCTTTTTTATCGTCCAGGGCTTCTAAATACAGCCCTCTTTTTAAGAAAAATCCGGATTTTTCCGCCAGATGCGGCAATGGGTTCTGAAGCCCGTCAAATATCTGGCCCAATAGCCCTGGCCCAAGCTCTACCGAGAGCAATTCTCCTGT
>CAKKRB010000138.1:1344-3971 GCA_919902485.1 Omnitrophica bacterium GWA2_41_15
TTATTTTATCCAGATATAACTCCGCTTCCATCGGAGAATCCTGGTTTGTAGCCCAATGGGCTAAAGGCGCGATAAAAGGGTCAATGCCATCATTGCCGCGTAAATAACTATTCGGATCTTTGCCTTTTTTAACAGCCCTTGTCCTTACGAGTTCGTTCTTTAGGCTTCTATTGAATTTCTCCCACTCTCTTAACAAATCACTATCGGAGCCCGGCTCCCATAGTGCTAGAAAATCAGGATACGAAAATGGCGGTTTCATCCCGAAATGAAGCATTGGCAGGCTTGCAATTATATAATAATAAGAATTTTTCATTGCCTAAAGTAGGGGAGGGTTTAAAAACCCTCCCCTACGCTATTATTTTTGCTAATTCAGGATTAAGGTACACGCAGAGCGTTTCCAATAACCCCTCGTCGCTAAAATCAAAATATGATTTACCTTTATCAAAGCTTATTGAAAAACCCGCATTTATATTAGGCGACGGCCTGAACTCCACGCCAGCCTTAACTCTGTCTTTTAATTTAGACATAAGCGTATTTTTTATTTTCTCCAGGTCTTCTTTTTTCACCAGCACCTTTATATCATCAGCTTTGCCGTTTTTCTCTGTATATTTATCTATCAGACCTGCTAATATGCCGGCCATCTCTTCATTGGACAGGGCTTTATTTATTTCACCTTCTATAATCTTATTCAGCATCTTTCTTATATCTTCTTTCAGGGCAAGCAAAAGATCCCTGGATGCCTGTTTTACGCTAAGATTAGCGCTTATCCTGGTTTTTTCAGCCTCAAGCTTAGCCTTCTGGATGATTTCATCGGCAAGTTTTTTCGCGTCTATCAATATTTTTTCCGCGTCTATCCTGGTTTTGTCCTCTATCGCTCTGGCCTTTCCCTCTGCTGATTTTATCCCCTCTTGATTTATCTTTTCAAGAAGCCCTTTTAAATTTTCTGACATAATTCACCTCTCATAAAAAGCAGCAGGGGACAGGCATGCCCCCTACAATTCTTTATATAGCCTTTCTACTTCCTGGGGATTTTTGACTATCACAACAGGACACGGAGATTCCCTGAATATCCTTTCCCCTTCATTATAAAACGCCTCTTTCCAGGAAAGCACCTCTTTTAAATCTCCCATCACAAGTAACTCCGCCCCTAATTCCCTCGCCTTTTCAGCTATTTCAGTATGAACCTCTCCTTTTAAAATCAAAGAGTCAAGCTCTACTTTTTTATTTTCCGCAAGGGTTTTAACTCTTTGCATAAAAAGCCTGGCCTGCTGCTCCATGTCTATTTCATATTCCCTCGCCTCAATCTCCACGAATACCCTGCTTCTTAATAACTCCTGTATGGCTTTCTCGTCTATGACATAGATAGCTGTAACTTTTACCTGTAGAATTTTCGCAAGGTAAATCGCGTATTTCGCGGTAATAATAGAGGGTGACCCGCCGACAAGCGGAACAACTATTTGTTTCATTGTCTTATCCTCTCTTTTATAAGTTTCAGCATTGAAAACGCTTCTCTGGCATCTTCGTCAAGCCTGTCGCTTATATATTTAACGCTGTCTGCGTAAAAAGGCAGGTATATTTTTTCAAGCGCGTTAACCTTTCTTATTGTTTTCTGGACCTCTTTGGCAATCCTTATAAGAGCGATCTTTTTTTCCGCAAGCTGCGTTATCAGCTTCAGGACTTCCTTGAATCTCTTTATAACTTCATCCACATAAAAACTTACATTGTAAGGGCTGTAATAAGGGGGATTCTCCTGGATATTCAAATCTATCAAAGGCAGGCTCACGCCCATAACCCTTCTTTCTGAAATAGAAAGCCTTGTCTTTATGTCTATTGAAAAACTCAGCTCTTCCAGTCTTTTCCTGCCCATCACGACAATTGTTTTGTCCATAAGGCCGTAGGCCTCTTTCAAGGCAGTATCCACTTCTCTCTGAAGCCTGTCTACAATATGGACAATGGCAGTCAATTCATTTACAAGTATCCTTCTTTTCTCGTCTAAAAGATTATGGCCTTCTTTTGTAAGAGACAATAGCTTCTTGGACTTTAAAAGATTTGTTTTTGTGGCGGCAATGTTAATCTTCATCTTGGGCTTCTAAGTAGGGAACGGTTTGAAACCGTTCCCTACTTCTTTTTATAATGTTTTTTCAGGTCTTCTTCGCGTATCCTGACAAGTTCTTCAGCAGGAAGGCTGGATATAATATCCCATCCTAAATCAAGGCCGTCTTCCAGAGTCCTGCGCTCTGTATAAGCCTGGCTTAAAAATTTCTTCTCAAAATCTTCTCCGAATTTCAGATAAAGCTTATCCAGCGTCGAGAGTTCTTCTTCTCCTATGATTGAAGCAAGCGCCCTCACGTCCTTTACATGCGCGTAGCACGCAAATAGCTGCGAAGATAAGGACGGGTGGTCTTCTCTGGTCAGGCCTTTGCCAATATTATCCTTCATAAGCCTTGATAAGGACGGCAAGCCCGCTATAGGCGGATATATCCCCCTGTTATACATTTCTCTTTCAAGGACAATCTGGCCCTCAGTTATATAACCTGTAAGGTCAGGGATAGGATGCGTGATATCGTCGTTGGGCATTGTTAAAATCGGAAGCTGGGTTATGGAACCCTTGATGCCTTTTATCATGC
>CAKKRB010000139.1 GCA_919902485.1 Omnitrophica bacterium GWA2_41_15
TTTTAATACCTTATAACTGTAGGGCAGGTTTAAACCTGCCCTACAATATGAATGACATCTTAATTCTTAGCATGGCTATTACGTTATATTACTATTTCAATACTTGATAGTCAATAATTATTCGCCTATTATTCGCCTATTATTTTTATCAAAACTCTCTTTTTCCTCTGGCCGTCGAATTCGCCGTAGAAAATCTTTTCCCACGGCCCGAAATCAAGTCTCCCGGCTGTTATGGCTACGACTACTTCCCTTCCCATAATAGTTCTTTTAAGATGCGCGTCGCCATTGTCCTCTCCTGTGAGATTATGCTTATATTTCTTCACTCCGTACGGAGCCAGCTTTTCAACCCATTCCAGAAAATCTTCATGAAGGCCTGTTTCGTTATCATTTATGAATACGCTGGCTGTTATATGCATTGCATTCACAAGGCATATGCCTTCTTTTACCCCGCTTTTTTTAACCGCTGATTCTACCTGAGAAGTAATATTTATTATTTCGTACCGATCATTTGTATTCATCCAGATGTATTCTGTGTAAGATTTCATATATCCCCCTCACCCTACCCTCTCCCATAAATGGGAGAGGGGTTTTGCGTTTACAAAAACGCTGATGAAACAGTGTCTGAAAATAAAAAGCCTTTCTCAGTAAGCATTATGCCAGTCCTCTCCCGTGTGGCTTTATCTATTCTATATTCCAGAAGATTATCTTTGAAAAGTTCGTCAATGCTACCTTTTTCTATAATATCCTCGAAATCAAAGCCTGTCTTATTTTTAAACCAGTCATAATCTACGCCTTGTTTTACCCTTATTTTAACTCCTGCTATCTCTTTAGCCATTCTAATGCCGGATAATTTTTCGCTGTACACTACAAGACTTACGCCTTTTTCATACTTATTGACATATTCTTCTGCATCGCGCACATTTTCAGAGCGCGACCCGTCCACATAAGAAACAGCTGACGGCCCAAGGCCTACATAAGGATTATTATCCCAGTAGTTTAAATTATGCCTGCATTCAAAACCAGGCCTTGCAAAGTTAGAAACCTCATAATGCTCAAAGCCCATTTTTGGGAGACAGGATATTGTATAAGCGTACATATCTGCCGCAATTTCATCATCCAGAGGCACGATAGCCTTTTTCTCTCTCATCCTGAAAAGAAGCGTATCTTTTTCATAGCTAAGAGAATAACAGGATATATGCTGGCAGCCACAGCCTATGGCCTTTTCAAGTTCAGGCTGCCATGTCTTCAAATTTTCCCCGCCTACTCCGAATATCATATCAATGCTTACATTCTTAAAGCCTGATTTCTTTGAAAGTTCTATTGCCTTCGCTGCCTGCTTCACGTTGTGAATCCTGCCAAGCGCCTTTAATTTTTTATCATCAAACGACTGGACACCTATACTGATGCGGTTTACGCCTCTCTCAATAAACAACCTGAGTTTTTCTTCCTCTGCGCTCTCAGGGTTTACCTCTATGGTAAATTCCGTATCCGCTCCCCTGAATCTCTCTAAGCCGGACAATAATTTATCCAATAAATCCAAGCTTAAGATACTGGGTGTGCCTCCGCCTATATAGATGCTGGAAAAATTTTGATTCAGCTCTCCTATCTGTTTTAAAATTACTGATATATAGGAATTTGCCAGATCTTCAGTGTATGAGGCACTATAAAAATCGCAATACAGGCATTTCTGTCTGCAAAAAGGTATATGTATATATAGTCCATGCGGCATTTTATTGGCTCAAATAACCTGTTCTGAAAATCGCACCCAGCGTTTACCGAAATACCGCTTTGTCATTAAAAGGCACTGGCACGCTATAGAAATATTCATTGACCACCATATGCCTTGAGCTCCAAATCCAAGATAGACTCCAAGAAGATAACTCAATGGAATGCGTATCAGCCAGACGCTTCCGGTTACAATAGCCATGACAACTTTTGTATCCCCTGCGCCGTTCAGCCCGCCTCCAAGTATAACACCCCATGCCATGACAGGTTCAAAAAGAAGCGCAATAAAAATATACCCAAGCGTCTCGTTTATAACAACACTGTCCCTGGAAAGAAACGGGGCTATGATTTTTGCATTCAGCACCACTATAAGAGTCAATATAATAACTATAAACACTCCTGTAATAGCTGTTATTATGCCTTTTTTAAATGCCTGATCATTTTCTTTTTTGCCAAGGGCGCTACCGACCAGCACTGCATTTGCCATATTAAAAGCAAAAGCAGGAAGAAATATGGCAGACTCTATCTTCATGCCATTGGTAAAAGCTGCCATAACTTCTATATTCATGGCCGGAAGCATATTTAATATCAGAAAAAGCGCTATTGTGCCAAGCTGCCAGAATATCTGCAGCAATGCCGCAGGCCAGCTGATATCCAGCATTTTTTTAAACATCAAAGCTGAAAAATGAAAACCTTTTGTTATAAACCTTCTGGTAAAACCAAAATTTAAAACAGCTCCTGCAAATAAACTTATTACAGTTGCCGCGCCTATGCCTTTATAACCCATAGATGTGCCAAAAACCAGGATAAAATTCAAGGCTATATTCAAAATACACGCCACAGTCATTGCAAAAAGGGATTTTTTTATCATATCGCATGCGCGCAGAACCGCATTTGTATTCATAAGCGCATAATCGAAAATAAATCCAAGGGAATATATCATTAATAAAGGCGCGGCCAGGTCTCTAACGACCTGCGGCGTCCGGAGATGGTGTATTATAGATTTTGAAAAAAATATACCCAGAAACGTTGCAATTAACCCTGCAATAATCGCTGTAATAATAGATGTGCTGACTGCCAGAGAAAATTCGCTTTTCCTGTCAGATGTGAACAGCCTTGAAAGAACCGAAGCAGTCCCGACTGTAAGAGCCATGCCCGCAATAATAAAAATAAAATACAGCTGGAATGCAAGCCCGTATGCTGCCTGGACTTCCTTGCCGAATTTACCCGCAATATACACATCGGTAATCCCTATCAAAAATTCAAAAAACATGATAATAGTCATAGGCCAGCTCACAGACCAGCTCTCT
>CAKKRB010000140.1 GCA_919902485.1 Omnitrophica bacterium GWA2_41_15
CATGTTCAGCGTGCCGTTTACGTTTACAGGCGTGTTTGTGGCGTTTTTTATCACAGATACGACTTTGAGCATAATAAGTTTTCTGGGCATGGTCATGCTCATGGGCATAGTTGTGAATAACGCCATTGTATTGATAAGTTATATAAATATACTGAGGGCAAGGGGCCTTAATATTATGGATGCGGTTACGCAAAGCGGCAAGGAAAGGCTGAGACCTGTTCTAATGACCACAATCACTACTCTCGCAGGGCTTCTGCCGCTTGCTTTGTCAAAGGGCGAAGGGTCAGAGACATGGAACCCGCTCGGAATCACAATGATAGGCGGCCTGACAGTGTCGACGTTTATCACAATGCTTTTTGTCCCTACTCTTTACGCTGTTTTTGAAGCCAAACTGAAAAAACGCGAACTAAAAACATAGGATACTTTAGCATGAAAATGGTGATGATAGTTTACAATGAGGCAATGGATATGGAGGTGATGGAGGTATTACACGGGTGCGTGCTGAGGAATTATACAAAAATCCCGGGCGTATTCGGGAAAGGGAATACTTCTGGCACGCATATGGGAGATGATATATGGCCTGGAAAAAACAATATCCTATATATTTCATGTAATGATGAAGATGCAAAACAGCTGCTTATTTGCGTTAAAAATCTCCGCTTAAAACTAGGCAGGGAAGGCATCAAGGCGTTTACCTGGAATCTGGAAGAATCTACGGAATAATTTTCTCGCCTTGTAACATTTTTTATGATATAACTATAACACTATGAATATTCAGGATGGATGGGAAAAGGCTTTAAAACATACTAAGATCATAAGACCCAGGCCTAAGGCGCTTTTGACCTTTGAAACTACAGAGGTGCCGTATGTGCTTTTGTCTGAATCTTCTGTTAATCTGGGAGATACAGTGGTCAGGAAAGGCCAGATTTTGGTTGAAAAGCCAGCCATAATACTCCCGTCAAATCTTCCGCATTTTGAGGGATTTGATTTTGAGAAGGAGTTTCATTCCGGCCA
>CAKKRB010000141.1 GCA_919902485.1 Omnitrophica bacterium GWA2_41_15
GCCTGAGAATTTATAAATCGTAACGGCTTCCAGTATTTTTTCGAACATTAAGAAGAAGAGGGGCGTTTCCTAAGGGGGCATTCTCCTAACTTTACAATTCCGTGCATTGCACCATTTGTAAAGTTAGACAAGCACCTTCCGAATTATAACAAAATTAGTTTGTAAATTGATTTATTTTAATTTCCGTGCTATACTATAGATTAGCATATGTTAAACTTTAAAAAAGAATTAAATTTAAGAGTTATAGCGCTGGCAGTAAGCGGAGTATTTTTATTTAATAATATCCTCTATGCTTTAGATTCTTTGAGGGTACCGATGATCAGCCAGCGCAGCGCAACCGGTAATAGCCCTATAGGACAACAGGCTCTGGGGTCAAATGCCACATTAGGAAGAAGAATCTTTTTGAGCTTAGCTTTACTGGCAGGCCCAGCGCTGGTAACAGAGGCTGCTGCTACCATAGAAAGCTTATTTCAGATAATTAATATTGAGGGCTTTGGGAATAGTTATACAAGAGATATTGAGCCTTTGGCCGAGGCTGACGGAGAAAAACAGGAGCAAAGATTAAAGAATCTTGTACAAGGCGTTTATTCTGAATACGCTCTTTACCGCAAAGGGTCGCCAGGGGCTTTTGTTAAAACGTCAAAAGACCTGGTAGGTTCCTTTGATAGAGAAGAGGGTATATTTGAAAGGATACGGAAAGACGGGAAAGAGCAAAAGAATAAGCTGGTGCTCCTGCTTATTAGCTGCACTGCCAAGTCTGAGTTAGCTTACCGTATTTTGATAAGGATAGGTATTAAAAATTTGCGCGGCGCGCTCGGTTTTGAACACGCATTTAATATTATCCCATTAAAGAGCGGGAGATTTTTACTTATAGATTTTGTCTGGGGAGTAGTTAGAATAATAGAACTCGACGGCGGTAATAGCTATTATGAGAAAAAAGAAGGCTATTACGGCTTAAAAATGGGCCAAAGAGTCTCTCCTGAAAAATTGCATAGTTTAAGACAGAAACTTAATTCTATAACCAACTCGGAGGACAGGCTGTCTTTTGTGCAGAACCTGCTTGAAAATGAATTGATGAATTTATTGTACCCATTCATTCATATTGCGCCAGAGGATAGTTCAGATAACGGGCTTATCTTTGCTATTAAATTAGAAAGGGGATTTATCTATCATGCATTAGGAGATTACAGAAGCGCAGAAAGAGAATACAAAGACTCTTTGCAGCTTAACAGCGCTTGCGCTGAAACCCACGGCAATCTGGCAAATATATATTTTGAATCAGGCAGAATAGATGAGGCGTTTTCGGAATATACAACCGCCATAAACTTAAATCCATATAACCCCATACATTATAGCGACTTTGGGCGTTTATACAGTCGTTTAAACAGATGGGAAAAGGCGGTAAAACTGTTTGAGCAGTCTCTTAGCATAGATTCTGTCTCTCCCGGGGTAGAATCCACTTACGCTCAGCTGGGGGATGCCTATTTAAATTTAGGGAAGTATATAGAGGCAGAAACAGCATACAGAAAAGCTATGGAGATTGCACCTAAAGATGCGCCTATTCTATATAAAATTGGGCAGGTTAAATATCTGGAAGGGGAGCACAAGGAAGCAATAAAATGGTTTGACAAGGCGAATAAACTCGATAAGTACGCATGGCAGATTTATTATGCGCGCGGCATAGTTTATTATAAATTGAACAATGAGAAAAAAGCAATAGCAGATTTAAGAGAAGCTGTTGAAAAGGCACGTGAGCAGAATATAGATTTACTGTCTAATCCAGATTTCCTGAAAGAGCTCCCATCAGAGAAAGAAAAAAATACCCTTATGAGGAAGATAGGGAACCAGGGAGTTACTGGCAGCGCTGCAGCAGCTATGGCTTTGTAATACAACCAAATTAATGCATAAGCTTAAAACAATTCTTGATGACGAAACTAGAATAAGCATAGGTGATATATGTTTTTCTCTGTTGATACCTCATGCCGAAACACTTAGGACTGTGCGCCTTCATTACAGAGACTATCTCGCGCCAGACGCGCTGCCAGATATTGTTATCAGCGTAAAGAATAAACCTAGCGCAGAGCAGCCCAAAAAAAACAATATCATAATGCAGGGGTCATCCTGGCAACTCTACCAAAGAGACGGAGAGCTTGGTATTTATTTCTCGCACAAAACAAACCCTGCTATTGCAGTATTCGATAACCACATTGGCAGGGTAGAGGTTTTTTCCAGCGGCATCAATCCTTCCCTGTTCTTATATCTTTTACCAGAACTCGTATTGGGTTTGACTCTCCATGACTACAATGCCTTATTTGTTCATGCCTGCGGCTTAATCGTTAAGGAAAAAGGCTGTCTTTTTGTGGCAGAGTCTGGCGGAGGCAAATCTACATTAGCCAGGCTCGCGCTCAATGACGGGTTTACTCTCCTGAACGATGACAGGATTATTGTGGCTATCAACGAGGATATGAATATTATGCACAGCACTCCTTGGCATGGAGAGATAGATTATGTTTCTAATCTATCAGCTCATCTTTCTTGTGTATTTTTCCTTGAAAAATCAGTGAAACCTTATATCGCTTTTATAAATAAGCGTGATGCGATTATAGAATTATTTAAAAATACCTTTGCTCTTCAGATAGATACTGGTATAATACAAAAGGTATTAGCTTTATGTTCCAGTGTAGTTTCACAAACGCAATGTTATCGTTTAGGGTTTAATTTACAGACCTCGCTGAGGGTTTTATTTGATGAATTTTTTAGGCAGAACTCCAAAAAAGAGGGATAATCTTGCATGGCAGATTATCAACGGAGAAGCAATCGTTATGATTCTAGGTGCCAGCCTGCTGAAACATACAGATATGGAAATTTTCAATGAAACCGCATCTCGTATTTGGGAGCTTATTGACGGCAAAAGGTCTGTAAAAAATATTACTGCAGAAATAATGCGCGAATACGACATTTCTTTTAACAATGCGCATAAGGAAATAATGTCTTTTTTGCAGCAAATGGTAAAAAAGGATATGATAGAAATAACATGATTTTTTGGAGGTAGAAATGCGCAAAAAGAAATGGCTTAAACCAGAAATGTTTAAAATGGACTATAAAGATACTGCATTTTTAGAAAGCTGCATGAAAGACGGCTGCGCGACTTATGCTGAGCCATGCGACTTTGCATATGACACTGCGTCATGATTAGTGGTCGCAATTCTTTCTATCATCTGCCGGCTTATTACAGAAGACTGTCCCACAATAAAATTCCTTTCCATTGCCTTTTTGAACTTACCCACCATTGCAACCTTTCTTGTCGGCACTGCTATGTAATTCCCAAGAAAAAGCGCGAGATTACTACGCAAGAGGCATTCCGTATCCTGGATATGCTTCGCGCTGCAGGATGTTTTTATATTGCCTTTTCCGGAGGCGAAATATTGACTCGGAGAGATTTCTTTAAGATTGCGGCTTATGCGCGAAAGTTACATTTTGCGTTGCGCCTGTTTACCAATGCTACGCTTGTCAATGCGAAAGCCGCAAATAAAATAGCATCGTTGCACCCTTATTGCGTTGAAGTGAGCCTCTACGGTTTTAGAAAGACACATGATTATGTAACGCAGGTGCGCGGCTCTTTTGATCGGACTATGGGTGGTATAAAATTACTGAGAAACAGAGGCGTAAAGGTATTGGCGAAGTCTGTTCTGATGAATTGCAATGCAGATGAAATTCATATGCTTAAATTATTTGTTGGAAAGGATATTGGAATTAGCTGGCGAGGCGTAGCTCATTTAATATCCCCATGCGATGACGGAAATAAACGCCCTCTTAGTTTACGCGTAGATAATGATATGTTTTATGATTACCTTCACAGAAAAGTTGCGACTAAAGGCGTTTCGAGCCCTTTAATAAAGTCTTTTAACAGAAGAAGAAAGTTAAACGAGCCTTTGTGCGGGGCAGGCTTTTTGAATTGCAGTGTCACTCCTTATGGGGAATTCAATCCTTGCGTTCAGATTAAATTTAAGAATAACGACCTTCGCCATAATGAAGCTATTCGGATTTGGAGAGAACATAAGGGCTTTAAAGAATTAAGGCGTTTGCGCATCAAAGATCGGGTTGAATGCAGAGATTGCAGAGACATGAAATACTGCTTTGTTTGTCCCGGAATAGTTCTGCTTGAAACAGGTTCTCTTACGGCCAGGCTACAGGAATCTTGCCGCCAGGCAGGTATATTTAGAAAAGCATCTTATGAGGCTATCCATGAACACCAAGACAGAGATAGCCGTAGATGAGGCCTGCGAGTTAAAATTCCTTCCGATTTTTAAATTTCCAAAATAACTGAACTAATTTGAAAGAATTTGGCCTCCAGATGTGTCTTATATATAGGTATAGGTGGTCGTATTTTGCGACCTTGAACAGGAGGGAGGCATGACATGAAAGAGCTTATTCCGCAGGAACGGATAGAACGCAGGATATTAGTAATTCGTGGGCAAAAGGTTATGTTGGATAGAGACATAGCAGAACTTTACGGAGTTACGACAGCACAGTTAACGCGTCAAGTTCGTAGAAATATTGATAGATTTCCAGAAGATTTTATGTTTCAGCTTACAAAAGAAGAACTTACAGACTTGATGTGCCAAATTGGCACATCAAGTTGGGGTGGAACGCGCAAGTTGCCATACGCCTTTACAGAACAAGGAGTTGCTATGCTTTCTGGTATCTTGCGTAGCAAGAGAGCAGTTTATGTAAACATTGCCATTATGCGGGCATTTGTAAGGCTTAAGCAGATTCTTGCTACGCATAAAGAGCTTGCTGAAAAACTAAAGGAACTTGAGGGAGAGGTCGGTAAGCATAATAAGCTAATAATGGAGATATTCGAGATTATTAAACAGCTCACACCAGCGCCTATGCCACCTATAAAGCCAAAGCGCCAGATAGGATTCCGCCAGGATCCAAAATGGGCTTATAAGGGGTAAAATGAGCATAGAAAGAGATTGCTTCGGCGCTTTGCGCCTTGCAATGACAGTAGGGTAGAAATATAGTTATCCACAGCATTTATACAAATTGACGTAACTTGTTGCAATATATACAGTTACGTCATATTTTCAAATATAACCAAGTTAACATAAGATACATTATAGGCGCTTT
>CAKKRB010000142.1 GCA_919902485.1 Omnitrophica bacterium GWA2_41_15
ATAGGGAACGGTTTGAAACCGTTCCCTACCTTATATTAAAGTATGCCCTATAAATAGAGGATATTCAAGAGTGATCGCATTTGACTTCCGAAGTCGCTGTAGGCGACTTCGGAAGTCAAATATCACCTCTTCTGCAATACCAGCAATTCTTTTTCAGTATCTACTTTGAAAACAAAATTATTTAGAAATGACATGCCTAATAAACCAGGGCTGTTTCCTATTTCTCCTGAGTCAAGCACAACTGCCTGGACATTATAGACCTTTGCGCCTCCCACCCTTACCTCTTTTATACTTATCTGTTTGCCGCTGACAGTGCTGCCATTCGCAACCTGGCACAGGACATTCTGGCCTTTATTAAGAGATATGCCTAATTTCTTTGCAAGGCTCGCAGATATCACAGTATCAGTGGCTCCTGTATCAACGATCAGTTCCGTCTTCACTTTTCTATTCAAAAGCACATCTATCGTAAAGCTATTACCGCGCCTGGTAAGCTTTACAGTATGCTTCCCTGTTGCCATATTTACCACTGTCCTGACGCCCTTACCAGTAGCTACTACGGTTTTCCCTGCCACCTTTGCAGTGGTAGCCACAACCTTGCCTGCAACCTTAGCTGTAGTATAAACTACTTTACCTGCAGTCCCGACCACAGCGCCTGTAGCCTTGACAATAGTGCATCCGGTTAAAAATATAAGCCCAAAAATAACTGCACAAAATTTATACTGCCTGCAAAAAATCATGAGCTCTCCTTAGTACCTTATTCAGATTGCGAAACTTGACTAACCCCTCTGCCTCGCTTATGGGCAAAAACCTGTAATCTGTTATTTCCCTGCCGTCCACTATTATATCCTGATTTTTTATTTCGCACAAAAAATATATTACATATTTTTCTATTTTTTGTCCTTTGAAAGGCGGCCTCTTGCTTACAGTTTCATACATAACCTCTTCTTTGAACCCATTGATAAATTCCAGATTCCTCAAACCTGTTTCTTCTTTTATCTCTCTGAGCGCAGCTTGTTCTCGAGACTCACCCTGCTCAAGGTGGCCCTTGGGAAAACCCCACAGCCTGTTTCTTCTGCTGTATATTATAAGAAATGATATTACATCTCCTTCCCTTTTAAAGACTATAGCTCCTGCTGAAAACTCCTTGTTCATTCTGCCTTTCTTGTTGAAACCAAATTTACATCCAGGCCTAAAAAATTTTTCAGAATAACATCCCCTGCGCTTAGCGGCTTTTGGACTTTTATCTTTTTAATTTCATTCATGGCTTCAAAAATTCTGGATTTGGGTATAGGCTTATCTGTCCTGACAGGAATCATTTTTAATTCCAGCCCCTGGCCCAGGATAGCAGAGGTTAATATCCTGGCAGGATTTTCAACTTCAGATATGGCGTATTTCTCACCCTTGGGGCATTCATTGCCAGCGACCTTGACTACTTTAAAATTTTCTATGTCAACTGTCAATCTGCAATCCTTCGGGCATTCTATACATGTCAATTTTCTTACTGCCATCTTCATCCCTTAAGCAAGTTGACACTTTTGTCATTGACAGAAGTGTCAACTTAGTACATAGTCCGCGGCAAGTTTGCCTGTAAGAAAGCTGTCTTCTGTAACGGAATCAGCTGTATCATATATTTTAAAAGAATTCCCGCATACAAAAATCCCGGGCGCAGATGTCTTATTCTCTTCTATTATTACCCCTGCAGTCTCTATAAGCTCATTCTCAGGAATCAGGCCCACTGACATTAGTATAGTATCGCATGTAATCTCAAACAGCGACCCATGAACCTCGTTAAAATTGTTATCTACCCTGACAACGCTGACCTTTTCAACCCTGTTCTTTCCATAAATCCTGGATATCTTGTGGCTGAAATAAACAGGTATGTCAAAATCCTCAACGCATTGCACCATATTACGCAGAAGCCCTCTTGTTTCTTTTTGAATTTCAACAATAGCTTTTAC
>CAKKRB010000143.1 GCA_919902485.1 Omnitrophica bacterium GWA2_41_15
GGTACTACGCTGGCAACGGCATGGGAGAGTAGGTAGTTGCTCCGGTTAAATTTAAGGGCCGCGTTATTTTTCGAGCGAAGTCGAGAAAAATGCGGCCCTTTTTTCTAGCGTTAATTAAATAATTTGGATTGGTATAGTTTATGAACAGATAATATATGGATTTTTTTATATATTTGATTTACCTGGAAATTTTTGAAAAATATCTTTCCACTAGCTCTGCTTAATCCACCTGCAATATTTAGAATCCAAGAACCCAACCTGTCCTAGCTTGAAAACTCTTTCCAAGCTTGCAAAAGGCCGGAATATTTCCCTTTCTCAATTATTAAATTCTATTTAAAGAAAATTTTTTTGAAAGAAAATCGCCTCCAGATGTGTCTAATATATAGAAAGACCTGTCCAGCTGCGGTATCCGGATACCGCAGCTGGACAGGTTTGTGTAGGCATTTCGGTGGTGAGGTGTGGTATAATAAGAAAAAATAGGTTTTTACATGAAAGATATCGATAGACTGAAAAGTTTTATAGCTGCGATTAAAAGCTCAAAATATCAGAAGGGCGCTTTGGTTGATTTAAGAAGCGTTTCTGAGAAAGAAATTGTGCTTATAGGAGACCTGCATGCCAGAAAAGATAATCTCCTGAAAATCTTGAACTATAATGCCAATCTTAAAAAACTCAAGCGCAATGAAATATTCGTTATAATTTTAGGGGATGCCGTCCATAGCGAAAAAAATCTTCTGGAGATGGATTCCTCTGTTGCTATAATGGAATTTATAATGGAGTTGAAGATTCAAAATAAAGACAATTTTTATTATTTATTGGGGAATCACGATTATTTATCAGACATGTTTATTAAGGGCGGGATACGCCAGGGGTTGGAATACAGAAAGAGGTTGAGAGATCTGTTTGGCGAAGAATATATCGCGCTTTACGAGGAATTTATTTACAACAGCCTCTTAATGTTAATTGCTAATAGCCTGGTTGCCGTTCATGGGGGGCCTGTTAAATCAGCATCGTCTTTATCGTATATTCAAGATATAAAAGTTAGCGATGAATCTAACATATCTGTCCTGGAAGCAGAGTGGGGCAGGTGGAAAGATGTTGATATATTTGGCAAAGAGTCATTCTTTTATTATGATGAGGTGGATGTAAAGAATTTTTTAGATAAGATAGGCATGAGCGAAGCCTTTTTTATAGCAGGACATTCTCCAAACAGAGACGGAAACTGGCACTGGCAGTTAATGCCCAGGCATCACATAATCTTTGCGGGCCATGACAATGCCGGATATGCTGTGTTTAAGGATAAGGATATAAAGTTTATTCAAATTTAAGTCGGAAAAGCTGTATTTTCGTGCTTTACTCCGATACTATTTTATGTTATAATTACCATTCAAAACAGGGAGGTTCACCTTGGTTGATTATACTGTTAAAGATATACGTAATATAGCATTAATATCTCATGCAGGAGGCGGTAAGACAAGTTTTGTAGAGGCAATTGTTTATAACGCAGGCGCGTCTAATCGGTTTGGCAAGGTTGATGACGGCACAACCGTAAGCGATTACAGTGAAGATGAAATCGAGAGAAAAGTTTCTATAAGCGCCAGTATACTTAGTTTTAAATGCGCCAATAAACGCATAAATATTATAGACGCTCCGGGTTATGCTGATTTTACAGGGGAGATGCTGTCAGCCCTGAACGCGGTTGATAGCGCTATTTTGCTTATTGACGCGAATGACGGGATTCAGGTAGGCACTGAGAAGACATGGTCAATGGCGAGTGACATAGGCCTGGCTCAGGTTATATTTTTAAATAAGCTAGATAAGGATAATATTAATTTTCATGCAGTAGTGGATTCCATAAAGGAGAGATTTGGGAAATCCTGCGTCCTGGTGAATATGCCGATTGGTACAGGGCCTGATTTTAAAGGCGTTATTGACCTGCTGGATGTAGGGAACGGTTTGAAACCGTTCCCTACAGATGGAGAGGATAAGGAAAAGGCCATGGAACTCAGGAATTCCTTGATTGAGGCGATTGCTGAAAAAAATGATGAGCTCCTTGAAAAATACTTAGACGGCAAAGAGCTTACGCCCGAAGAAATAAAAAGCGGGTTTAGAAAAGTAGTTATAAACAGGGAGTTGTTTCCAATTTATTGCGGGTCAGCGACTCTTAATATAGGAATAAAAGAATTGATGTCAAGTATGTTTGACATACTGCCTTCGCCTCTTGATATGAAGGCGAGAAAGGCAAAGGATCCGAATACAAACCAAGACAAGGAATTAAAGCCTGACGGAACAGGGAATTTCAGCGGATTTGTGTTTAAGACAGTTTCTGACCCGTACGTG
>CAKKRB010000144.1 GCA_919902485.1 Omnitrophica bacterium GWA2_41_15
TATGGCTATGAATAGAGATGCTGTCAAATATACGGCTGATCTGGCAAGGATAGAGCTGTCAGACAAGGAATTGGATCATTTTACAGGGCAGCTGGATAGGATTTTAGCGTATGTAGAAAAGCTTAATACGCTGAATGTTGCTGATCTTGAACCAACAAGCCACGTCCTGGAAATGAAGAACGTTTACAGGGAGGATAAGGTAAAACAGTCCCTGTCAGCTCAGGAAGCAATAAATAATTCACCGGCAAAAGAAAATAATCTGTTTAAGGTCCCGAAGATTATTGAAACATAACCACATCAACCGCGTAGGAGGCCTCCTTCGACTTCGCTCAGGACAGGTTCGGCCACCTGCGCGGTTATTAATATGGAATTAAATACTCTTACAGCGCACAGCCTTGTAGAACTTCTCAATAAAAAAGATATATCGCCTATAGATATATGCAATAGTATTATTAATAAGATAGAGAAGACAGAGAAAAAACTTAATGCCCTGGCGCATTTTGATAAAGATATTGCGCTTAAAAGGGTAGGGGAGGGTTTCAAACCCTCCCCTACAAAAGCTCTGTCAGGAATTCCGGTTTTTATAAAAGACAACATCTGCGTTAAAGATGAGCTCACCACATGTTCTTCAAAAATTCTAAAAGGTTTTAAACCCCCTTACAACGCCACTGTAATTAACAAACTCTTAAATGAAAATGCTGTTCTGATGGGCAAGACCAATATGGATGAATTTGCTTTCGGATCTTCCACGGAAACCTCATGTTACGGCCCTACAAGAAATCCATGGGACTTAGAAAGGATTCCTGGCGGTTCAAGCGGCGGATCTGCAGCAGCAGTTGCAGGAGACGAGGCGATATTCGGCCTTGGGTCTGACACAGGTGGGTCTATAAGACAGCCTGCAAGTCTTTGCGGGGTAGTGGGCTTAAAACCAACATATGGAAGGGTTTCCAGGTACGGGCTTATAGCATTCGCCTCTTCATTAGACCAGATTGGCCCTATAACAAAAGATGTGGAGGACGCAGCGCTTTTACTCAAAGTTATATCAGGCCATGACGAAATGGATTCAACCTCTGCGGATATACCTGTTTCTGATTACGCGAGCGCTATAAAAAAAGACATAAAAGGGCTGAAGATAGGGATTCCCAAAGAATACTTTATTGAAGGCATGGATAAAGATGTTAAGGATTCCATAAAGGTGGCAATAGAAAAATTAGAAAAATTAGGCGCTGTCTGTGGAAACATGAGCCTTCCGCATACTGAATTCGCAGTTGCTGTTTATTATGTAATCGCTACAGCTGAAGCCAGTTCTAATCTTGCGAGATTTGACGGCGTGCAATACGGCTTAAGGCCTGAAAATATAAAATCAGTGATAGATATGTATAAAAAAACAAAACAGCAAGGCTTCGGAGATGAGGCAAAACGCAGGATTATTCTGGGCACCTTTGCGCTTTCCAGCGGATATTATGACGCCTATTACTTAAAGGCATTAAAGGTCAGGACGCTTATAAAGAGGGATTTTGACGAGGCGTTTAAAAAATTTGACGCCATAGTTACGCCTACTTCTCCTACACCTGCTTTTAAGATAGGCGAGAAATTAAGCGATCCGCTTACAATGTATCTTTCAGATATATTTACAATCTCAGCGAACCTGGCAGGCATTCCAGGGATTTCAGTGCCGTGCGGATTTACCCATGCACCAGAAAGCCACGCCTGTAAAGGCGTGGATGAATGGCTTTCGGTGCGGGGTTCCGCCCCGCGGGGCTCCACAAAAAATAGCCTGCCGATAGGGCTTCAGATACTGGGAAAACCGTTTGATGAAGAGACAATTTTAAGAATAGCGTATAATTACGAGCAGAATACAGAGTGGCATAAGCGAAAACCGGAATTATAACTAACCTGTTCCGTTCGGCGAACGGAATTCGGCATTAATAAAATGTCCTACGAAATCGTAATAGGCTTAGAAGTTCATCTTCAGCTCAACACAAAGAGCAAGGTGTTCTGCGGATGCAGCACTGACTTCGGCTCAGAGCCGAATACCCAGACCTGCCCTGTGTGCCTTGGTTTTCCGGGCAGTCTGCCTGTTTTAAACAGAAAGGCGCTGGAACTGGGCGCTAAAGTTGCGATTGCCTTGAACTGCGAGATAGCAAAAAAGATCAGGTTTGACAGAAAAAATTACTTTTATCCAGACCTGCCAAAAGACTATCAGATTTCCCAGTTCAGCCAGCCGCTGGCCCAGCATGGAAGGCTTTCGATTGAGATCCTTCAGCCCTTCGGGCTTCAGGATGAGCCATCGGGTATAAACACAGAGAAAAACACCCCGATGGTTCAGAAAAAAATACAGATAAGAAGGGTGCATCTGGAAGAAGACACAGGCAAGCTTTTTCATCAAAAAGATTCCAGCCTGATAGATTTTAACAGGTCAGGCATCCCGCTTTTAGAAATAGTAACCGAGCCTGATATGAATTCTCCGGAAGAGGCGTATCTGTATCTTACGGCGCTGAAATCCATACTGGAGTATATAGATGTCTCTGATTGCAATATGGAAGAAGGAAGCCTTAGATGCGACGCGAATATTTCTCTCAGGAAAAAAGGCGATACAGCCCTGGGAACAAAAACAGAGATAAAGAACATGAATTCATTTAAAGGCGTGAAGGCCGCGCTTGAATATGAAGCCAGGCGCCAGATGGATTCGCTGGAGAAGGGCAGGAGGATCATTCAGGAAACTCGTCTTTATAATGCAGAAAAAGGCGTTACAGAGCCGATGAGGTCAAAGGAAGAGGCGCATGATTACAGGTATTTTCCAGAACCAGACCTTGTGCCTTTTGATTTTGAAGAATCTCTGCTGGAAAACATTGGAAAAGACATGCCGGAACTCCCTGAACCAAAAAAGAACAGATTTATAAAAGACTACAGGCTTTCAGATTACGATGCCGCGATAATGACTTCTGATAAAGATTTGGCTGCTTATTTTGAAAAGTGCGCCGCTAGCTATGAAAACCCGAAGACAATAGCCAACTGGCTCATGGGCGATATCTCCGCGTACATAAAAGAGAAGGGCGTATCGATAAAAGATTTGAATTTGAAACCTGAAAGCCTGTCAGGCATGCTTAAAATGATCGACAGCGGAGTTATCACAGGAAAGATCGCCAAAACGCTTTTAATAGAAATTATCCAGACAGGCAAGGATCCTGAAAAACTTG
>CAKKRB010000145.1:0-25638 GCA_919902485.1 Omnitrophica bacterium GWA2_41_15
GCCGAATGGATATATCGCTGGGTATTTGTAAATGGAGCCCACCCGGGCTTCCCCTCGACTTCGCTCGGGATGGTTTTAGGTGTGGTGAGCTTGTCGAACCAAAGCCCGGGGTTCCTTGGGCGGAATACTGAGCCCCGATTGCAATCGGGGCGAATGTATAAACAGGCTGCTCTCGCCCCCAGTATATAGTTACATACCTGTCTTCTGTGCCGATATTATGCCTTAATAAATCTTTTTTTTCATTTACTGAACAGGTGATAATCTTGTCTGTAAACGATGCTGCGAAATTTTCCAATCTGCTTAAGAAATATGTTGCCATAGGCCCGAAATAAAAAGGGCGATATATGCTTCCATGGGGAGTATAAAAAATAATCGGGACACCTGCCAGTTTTGAGGCAACCCTTCCCAAAAATCCAGCTTTAGATGTGTGCGTGTTTATAATATCGAACTTTCTCTTCTTAAGAAAGAAGTATAACTGTATTAGCGCCTTTATATCTTTTAGAAGATGTATCTCGCGGATTAAATCCGGGATAATTATCAAATCCCTGTCCCATCTGGCTGCCATCGCTCTATCGAAATCCTGCGGCCCGCATGCAAAGGTTACATCAAATCTGTTTCTATCCAGGCCGTTTGCGATTGCCAATGCTGTGCCTTGCGCGCCACCAGAAATAAGCCGGGTAATAAGGTGGAGGACTTTAATCTTTTTCATGCAATATCTCTTTTATCAAACTGGACATCTCTTCTACTCTCGCATCCCATGTATTCTTCTTAGCCAATACCTTCCGTCTTTCAACCAATGCAGGATCCTTGTGTTGCAATGCCTCTTCTATTTTTCTGACAAAATCATATCTGTCATCAGCAATATCTATGAGCCCCTCGCCTATTTCACGGGCCGCTGGAAAATCTGTAGTTATAACTGGCTTGCCGGATGAAAGATGTTCGTAAAGGCGCGTTGGCGCGCACATTCTAATATGCTCGACAACAATGAAAGGCATAATAAAGGCGTCGATAATCCTGTAATAATCCGGCAGCTGGGAATAAGGCTTCTGCCCAAGAAAATATACATTAGGCAGAGGCTTTAATATATTGACATCAACGTCTGATTCAACATTACCTATACATACAATCGACCACTCTGGATGTTTCTGGGCAATTAGTTTAATCAAATTCAAATCCATCCAATTGGCAAAGGCTCCTATAATAGCTATGATAGGCCTATGAATATTGCGCATATCCACAGGAAGGGGCGTATCATTTGGAAATCCTCTGGTAAAATGTCCATAATCTACGCCGTGGTATAATTTATGGATCCTATGGGCATAGAGCTTATGCTTCTGATATAAATTTTCATTTACAGCTAAAACTAAATCCGCGCTTTTTATCAGTGCCCTTTCGGCATCCATGAAAATCTTATTATTCCCTACAGGGAATGTTGACCATTCATCCATGGAATAATAAATAACCGCTTTTTTCTGCAATTTTTTTAATACGCCTTCCGGCGGAGGCAGGAAAAATAAAAGTATCGGGTTATTCATAGCCATTTTTTTTATCAACCGCTTTATTAAATGCAAAAATATAAATCTATTTATAGGCAAAAATAGCCTGGTATTAAGCATCAATGTAATCGGAGAATAGATATAGATTGCTGCCTGTCCTGTGTCTAACTTCTTTATGCCCTTGTTCCAATTCATAAGCCGCTCTTTTACTCTCTTTATGTGATCACGTTCAAAAGTCGGCCTCCTTGAACCAAGCGTCTCTACAAAAAGGACCTTGTTCTCCTTTGCCAAGCGAATACTTACATGCTGGGGCAGGCTTGGGCCCATTTCCCAATCTCCAGAAGAAAATACAATTATATTCTCGCCTTTTATCATGCTATAGCGCCTTAGACGTTGATTTTAAAATATCATACACCTTTCTGCCAATAGGTTCCCACATAAGCCCTTCTCTTATAATCCGCTGCCTTCCTTCTTCGCCGAGCCTCTTAGCAAGTTCAGCGTTTTCCAGAAGAGATACTACCCTGCCTATAATCTCCTGGCCATTGTCCGGGTCAACAAGATAGCCTGTTTTTCCGTCTATGATTGCGTCAGGAATGCCTCCTGTTCTTGCTCCAATAACAGGTTTTTCGCAACTGTTTGCTTCTAAGTAGGTCAGGCCAAATCCTTCGAAAAGGCCCAGGTCTAATCTTTCTTTGGTCAGCATGACAAATATATTACATGCATTATAATATAAAGGCAAGGTCTCGTTATCTATGAACCCTGTGAAAATGACATATTTCTGTAAATCCAATTTCTGCACAAGCGATTCCAGCGCGCTTCTGTATTCGCCTGTTCCAATAATCATATATACAATATCAAGAACTTTTTTAAGCAGCTGAGGCATTAGCCTTATCATGGTCTCGTGGCCTTTATATTCGCTAAGCCGCGAAATGGTTAATAAAATTCTCTTATTTTCCAGGTTATGTTTAGAAACAACATAGGAACAATCGAGATTTGGCTTGAAAACATCAATATCTACCCCGTTTGGAATAATCTCGACATTTTCTTCGTCCGCGCCTGATTTAATTACTATTGTTTTTGTGTAGCGGCTGACTGCCAGCACTTTTTTGGCATTTTTAAAAACCAACCTTTTGATCTTATCGCGAAACAGGCCGTATTTTATTTTATCCCACAAGGTTTTTTTAGCATCCAGGAATTCTGCGCCGTGCGCATGCAGGACATAGGGTATATCTAAAAGCCTGCTTGTTAAAAAAGTCGCAAACCCTCCCTGGCACCATATAAGGACATAAACCATATCTATCCGATAGCGCAATACCAGATATGGCAATGTTAATATGAGTATAATTTCCCTTAAAAAAAATTTATTTGTATAACGGCGGACTAAAAAATTATGCTGCTTGTCAAATTCTTTGCCGCCTTTTGTCTTTTGCGCCACAACGATAACTTCTTCGCCCGATTTGTTCAATTGATGAGCCATTTGATAAGAAACCTTTGCTATTCCGCCGGCTAACGGCGGATAATCAAAAGATAAAATAAGTATTTTCATATTTTTCTTTCCTATAGGCTGGCGTATAAAGACTCCAACCGTTGGGCATACTGCCTTGCTTCAAATTTTTCTTTTACACATTCTCTGGCCTTTGCACCTATCAGGCTACGCAATTCTTCATTCTCTATCAACCTGGAAATAGCCTCGGCAAAAGACTTGGCATCTCCCAGAGTAAAAAGAAGCCCCGTGATACCGTCTTGGATAATCTCTTTTATGCCGCCACTAGCACTGCCAACAACAGGTTTTCCTGTAGACATGGCTTCAATAAGGGCAATACCGCACGGCTCAAATGGCGAAGCAAACACAACTATATCTAATGCGTTTAAAATTAAATCAATATCCCTCCTTGATCCTAGAAATTTGACAATTTTTCCTAAGCCTAAATTACTGGCCATTTTCTCTAATTCACCTTTTAATTCACCGTCGCCTACAATAATCAGCCTTATATTTTTATATTTCTGGACTAAATAGGTCATTGCCTCTATGCAATAATTCATGCCTTTATTTATGCCTTTGCCCAATGTGCCTACTGAACCTATGATAATTTCATCTTCACTTAAGCCAAGCGCTTTCCTGATATTATTATAATCGCCTTTTGGTTTAAAAAAGTCTGTCAGAATCGAATTATACATAACAATTATTTTTTTATCTGTGATGCCGTAATTTTTTATAATCCAATTTTTCATTGCATTTGAATTTGTAATCATCACATCTATAAAAAAAGATGCTAAAAAATTCGCTATCCTATATTTCCAGTTATTATTATATATATCGCCTTGCTCAAAGGAAACTATCTTTTTTCTCCAGCTTATTAAAGATGCGGCGCAACCAAGTATTCTAGACCATGTCATATGTGTCTCTAATATATCAGGCCTTTCATCCTTAAGCATCTTGGTTATTGTGCAGATTGCCGCGCCCCATCTTCTTTTCTTCAGAGCCTCTTGAAGGTTTAAAGAGATAACACCTATCCCCAGCTCTTCTATTTCCCTGCCGATTTCAAGCTCGCCTGTCAGAGAGAATACGGTATGAGTATAACTCTTTCGATTGGCGCATTTTAATATGGTCAATAGATGCGTCTGTGCGCCTCCTATGGCAAGCGAATCTATCATATGAACTATTTTTTTCACTGTTTCTCCTTAAAAGCAACTACCGCCAGTGACAACCAGCGGCCTTTCTTAAAGCATAACCTCCCCAGCAATAATCTAACAAAAACCAAAACCTTTATGCTTAATTTCCCATTTAAGCCGCACTTTATAATCCTAAAAAATAACCCATTGTATTCATCTAAATAAGCTGAAAATCTATAAATCTTCCTTATAGAAAAACCTGACCTCTTGAAAAGGGTATAAAGATTATTCTCCGAGTAATGAAATAAATGTTCTGCTAATTGCGGAGTGCTAAAATTAGAATATTGCTTTATTCGTTCCTTAGAGAGGCTGCCGAGATTTCCAGTTATGCAGAAAAATAGCCCATCTTTTTTCAATAATGTATTTATTTTATTCATTTCCTGAACCGGATTATGAAGATGGCTTAAAACATTTCTCATGCTAACAATATCAAAATATTCTTCAGGAAAAGAACTATCTAAAATGCCGCCTTCAAAGATGTTTACTAAATGATACTTACCCCTTGCATATTTGACTGATGTTTTATTTATTTCAATACCATGGGGATCGTACCCTGATTCAGCTGCCTGGCTAAGAAATGTGCCTTCTGAACAGCCGATATCTAATATCTTGCCTTTTTCTTTGAATTTTTTTATTAAGGCAATGTCTAATTTGGCCTTAAGAGCCTTTTCTTCTATTGCAGGAATTTCCCCATGAACTGCCGATGAAGAACTATCGCTGTATTTTTCTTTCAATTCAGCAAATGAGGGCATTGGATTCACGTATACCAGCCCGCATCTCCTGCATTTTACGGCTTTATAGCCACCCTCTTCTAAAAATAAATCTGCTTCATACACGTTGCATAAAACACATTTCATATTTTCCACTCGTTATCCCTTTGGCTTAAACAAAATCTTAATTTTTGATTTAATGCGCTTTCCTAACGACGGGTACACAGGCCGGAGTACTTTTGCCAATTGTCCAGATAATTTTCTCATTTTTAACATCGTGAGGCCTTTAGGAATAAAACTTACGCGTGTATTCCAATAACTAGATAAATCTCGATTAACCACTCTGCCATATTTTCCTGCTATTTCATAAAATTCAGACCCTGGAAATGGCTGGGCATATGAAAACCAGCCGTATTCACATATCGACCGTAATCTCTTGGCAAGTTTAATGGTATCTTTTATAGTTTCTTCGGTTTCTGTAATGTTTCCTATCATAAAAAGAGGGATAGGGCTTAAACCTGCTCCCTTTATAATCTCAATGGTTTTAATACAATCTTGGATTGTTTGTTGTTTCTTTAAAATCTTAAGCACATCGTTATTACCTGATTCAATCCCTATTTGAACCTGGCGAAAACCAGCATCTTTCATTTTTTTATACATATCTAAATCATTGATATTTGCATGCGTAAAACAGCTGAATTCTAATTTTAAATTTCTGTTTTTTATTTCATTGCAAAAACTGATGACTCTATTTTTGTCAAATGTAAATACATCATCTGCGATAAAACAGGATTTAATATCAAATAAATTCACCATCTTTTCTAAATAATTACATGTGTAACCGACAGAATGGCATCTTACATTACAGCGATAGTCATCCTTTCTGCAAAAAAGGCATTTAAAATAACACCCTCGGCATGTCAATAGGGTAAAAGGCGCTTCTGAGCGCTGATATAAATTCTTCAATATAGCATCTGAAGGCAGCGGTATTTCGTCCAAGTTTTCTATGCCCTGGCCTTCATATATGCCGTTGATGTCTTGAGTATTTATCCTGCAAAATTTTAAAAGCACCTCCTCGCCTTCGCCTTTGATAACCGCATCGCCAAAGCGCAATCCTTCATCAGGCAAAGCAGTAAAATGCTGGCCTCCACAGATAATTTTAGCTGAAAACCGCAATTCTTTTAATTTCTTGCCCAATTTAATTGCATCTTTAGACTGTGTTGACAAGGCGCTGATTCCTATCATGCGAGGTGATAGCTCTTTAATGATCTTTGCACATCTATTTACAGATTCATAATCTTTCATCCTATCGATAATCTTAACGCTGAAACCATGTTTCTCTAAATAGGCTGCAATAGAAAGCAAACCATAGGGCAAAGCCCTATAACCATCATCCCTGCCATGAGCCCTTATTAAAACTAAATCTAACATATTCTTAACAATTTTTGGATTAACCGCATTAGCCCAGCTGATAATCTGTGATGATAAAGCCATGTTAAAAAATCAGCTGTTATGCCTTTTATGCCATAGTAATCGCGGAGTTTTTCTTTTGTAAGCCATCTATCTAATTTTAATCTTCGCTTCCGTGTATGATTATGAACAATTTTTCGCGCATAACGAAATGCCTTTTTTCTTTCTTGAATCGTTAATTCAGGGGTTGCAAATAAAGGCTTGTTTACATGGTGCATAATCGTATCCAGATACTGGGGATGAGGAAAAATAAAACAATTTCTTTCTTCAGCCCATCTATAAAGTTCGGTATCTGGAAAAGGGATTAGATTGTAAAAATCTGCGCGGTAGATGGGATATCGCAACGCAAATTTTATTGATTCCTCTACATCAGCCCATGTCTCACCTGGTGAGCCGATTAAGAAAAATAACTCTACCCAAAATCCGATACGACATGCCTCTTTTATAGACTCTTCTATTTTCTCTATTGTTTCACCCTTTTTTAAAATCCCGAGTACCTTATTGCTTGCGGATTCAACACCAAAAGCAAGATGATAGAAACCTGCTTCTTTCATTCTCTTTAAAAGCTGATTGTCTAATTTATCCGCGCGAATACCATTCCCGCAGCTAATTCTTATCCCTGAAAGCTTCCTCTTTTCTATCTCGTCACAGATGTCACATACCCGCTTCTCTATAAAATTAAACGCATCGTCAGCAATGGAAAAATCCCTAAAACCTTTCTTATGCCAAAACTCAATCTCATCTCCTACGCTATAAGCGCTTCGTGCCCTGAATCTCTTGCCCATTACTGAACCAATAGGACAGAATATGCATTGATACGGGCAACCCCGCGATGTAACTATAGGGATTATCTTAGGGTAAGCATCGATGTTAAATCTTTTATATCTTGGAAATGGCATCTTGTCCAAATCCTCTATTAAATCCCTTGGCTGAGTCTGTATTATATCTCTGTTCTCTTTTCTGTAAATTATACCTGCAATTTCATCAAGAGATTTCCCTTTGCATATTTCAGGCAAAATCTCTTCTCCCTCCATCATAATGCCGATATCTATTGCATGGCAATCTAAAAGCGCTTTCTTGCCAAAAGCAGTAATATGAGGCCCTCCTGCCGCAATAGTTAAAGAAGAGAATTCGTTCTTTATCTTAGCTATAATTTCATAATTATATTTATATCTAAATGACATCATGCTGTAACCGATCAAATCAGGTTTAAAATTTAAGATGCTCTTTCTCAGGCCGCTATACCCATTGCCAAGCGCAGGTTCATAAATTTCATTCTCAATGCCGGCATTGTCCAGGCATTCAGATATATACCCTAATCCTGTATGCAAGTTTAAGAATTTATGAAGGGATGTAGGATACTCGGCATTTACTAATAGAACTTTGTTAAACATATTTCCTCATTTAGGGGTCTTTATGGAAAATATAAATTTATCTCTAAAAGAAACAGGACTGCTGAATATATATCCTGGAAATTCTCTCTTATACGCGTCTATGGAGCGTGAAATTTCATACAAGCTCCGGCGAATTTTAGCATCAAGCCAAGATGTCACAATAAAGATGCCGCCTCTATTTAAATGCGACTTTACATTTTGCATCGCAAAAGAGAATTTCTTCTCATTTGTAATATGCTGGGTTATGTCTATCATTATAATTAAATCGAATCCTCCGTTTAATTCTCTAGCAGTAATATCTAACTTGTGAAATTGAAACTGCGGGAATCTTTGTTTTAATCTGCCAAACAACACGTCTGTGATATCTATGCCCAGATATTGCTTTGCCCTTTTTTCAAAAAGGGCTTCTGTATAAAATCCAGTGCCGCAACCTATATCCAATATAGAAATATTATTAAAATCTATGCCTTCGTCTCGGCATAGCGATAAAAAAGTTTCTTTTGCTTTGTTATACACCTGCTCGTTTTCATAATTTGTTAAATCAATGTCTCCAACACCGGATAAATCAAACCCATACTTACAGAATCGATCCGCCCAGTATTTCTCAGCATTATAGCCATCCGGAGCCTGATATTTAATAATATATTCAAAAAATGAAGAGATGCGTGTTTTTAATATTTTAAAAGAATAATTTATCATCTAAAACTGAGTATACAATTTTAATATTTCCTGTGAAATCCTATGCCATGAAAGATAATCATTGAGTTCTTTTAAGTTTTCAGATAATTTTTTTCTTAAACTTGAGTCTTGTATCAGTCCGAATAATGCATCTGTCAACTCCTTGACGGTATTATTACGCACTAATCTTAAATTATAATTATCCTTTAAAACAATTGGCATAAACCTAGCCATAGTGGTAACTATTGGCAACTTATGCAAAACACATGCGGCAAAGGCTCCGCTGTTGGTGCCGATGCCCATTTTATAAGGAAGGACTGCTATATCCGAAGCTGATAACAACTCTGAAACTCTTTCCGCAGACTGATAATCCATCCATATAATTTTATCCTCTATATTCAAGGCTCGGCATAATTTTCGTGAATACAAAAAGATGTCTTGCGTTAAAATTCCGCCTACTATTAAAAATTTTACGTTATTCTCCATTTTCGCAAGGTTGGAGAAAACATACATAAGTCCATCCAAAAATTTGCCATATCGCATAAAACCAAAGAAACATATAACCACGGCATTCTCTGATATATTCAACTGCTTCCTAGCTGCATCACGATGGCTGTCAACCTTTGGTATATTAGAGCCAACTGGAACTAGAATGCATTTTCTTTTTACAAAAGGAAGCTTGCAGATAAATCTATTAATATCAAGGTCATTGGTTAATATAACCTTATCACAATAGATAAGCATAACAAAAGTAGTAAGCCAAAAAAACAGATCTCTGCTTTTCAGCGGATTAGGTAAATCGTGAATCGTAACTATTATTTTATATTTGGGATTTCCCCTCTTAAGAAGATACGCCAAAAAATTCATCGCCACCCTGCTGCCATAAAGCGTTCTGTTGTATTCTATGTGCACTATATCAGGAGAAATTTCCATGATTATATTCTTTATAATAGGCGCACAGGCAAAAGACCAGTCATTTATTGCTGGAAGGACTTTTATCCTTTCATATGAATAGCTGCTTTCTATTATCGCAGGATCCAGAGAGGTGATTATATAAAGGAAAATATCTTTTTTTGAATTTACCAAACCTTCGCATAAAATACGCGTATAATCTCCGATACCCCCTCTCCTTGGGGGGAAATATGAACTTATTTTAACAACCTTCACGTATCTCGAGCGCCTCCATAAAAACCGCTTCTATATTTTTCATAAACTGTGTGCCATCAAAGAACTTCCTTGCGGTATTGCGTCCTTGCATAGCTAATTCATTGCGCAATCTTTCATCTTCCCATAATCTTATTATCGCCTGGGCTAGCGCTTTTGCATCTTGTACTGGCACCAAAATGCCTGTAATGCCATTATCTATGATTTCCGGGATCCCGCCGCTATTAGTTCCGATTACCGGCCTACCCTCTGCCATTGCCTCTAAGACAACCAATCCCATGGGCTCCTGCCAGGAAGGCACTGCAACAATATCCATTAGATGATAGTATTTTTTAACATCAGCCACAAAACCCGTAAATACTACTTTATCCTCCAGTCCTAACTCTTTTACGTAACGTTTTAAAATCTCTTCCCTGCCTTTTTCAAAATCCAATACCCACGAACCAACTATTAAAAAACTCACATCCGGGATACTTTTTACAACGATAGATGCGGCCTCCAAAAACGTCTCATGGCCCTTGCATAAGTCAAAGCGCCCAACAATGCCAACAACAAATTTGCTTAGATTCAGGCCTTTTTTTAGGCGTTGGGCTTCGTAGATGTCAAGATTTCCATCAAATATAGCTAAATCTATGCTATTAAAAAGTGCTTCTATTCTGTCAATATTGTTTGACCACCTTAAAATAGAACGCCTGACGCTATTGGAGCAACAGATGCTTCTGGAAGGCGTATCTATAAGCCATCTTAACAACAAATTGTCAATGGAAGGCTTTAAAATATCCTGATAATTAAAAATAACATTTTTTCTCATTAATGCGGCTATAAGAAAAATTCTCGCTGCTATATCCAAAGAACCTGAATAAATAATCTTAGTTTTTGTGCGTTTTATAAGAATCGATATTACAATAGCAGAAGATAAAAAATAAAAACTGATTAATATGGCATTAGCTATGATGTTTATTAGATTATATAATCTAAATTTGCCCAACCTAAAACTCATTTTTAAAAGATTGAGTTTTTTTATCAAGCCTGATTTGATTACCTTGATATTTAATTTTTCCAACTCGTCATAAAGCATGCCTTTGCCTGGAATTATTACAATCAACGAGAATAAATTCTTATTTAAATCCTTTAATATAAAAAGAAGGGTGCGTTCGGCTCCGCCGATTCTGGTGGCAGAAGTAATAAATAAAATATTAGTCTTCAACGTTTACAATCTCCTTTAACATTGCGTAGCACTCTGCAGTAGTCAGCACATCCTTAACTGTAAAAAATTTGGGTCCTGAATACAAAAATATACCTTTCTGCCATGGAAGGTGAGGATAATAACCATGCATAGCCTTAGGGTGCCCTTTTTCCAGAAAAGAAGGATCAAATACGTATCCCTCATTTAAAAGAAAAATGCTGTCAGCCCATTTTTTATTAGCTATGCCGAAGCTAATTCGTTCCTCTTCGTTCAATAATCTCCCGTAATCTCTGCTATTTAAAAAAGTTTCTATTATGAGTTTGGCCTTTTGATTAACGTACCATACCCTGAGCATGGTAGTATCTAAAAAATACATAAAATTTCCATCTGCGGATAAAGAAATCTCCTTTTCTAAATCTAGCTGGACAGCCTTTTGCACCCTAGACATACCATGGTCTGAAAGAGCTACAATATGACCATTAGGGTTCATCAATCTAAATCTATCAAATAAATTATTTATCCTTTTATTTAAACAGTTAATAGAATCGTTATATTCCTTGGAATCAAGCCCGAATTTATGCGCAACAGTATCCAACTCCAAAAATGTCTCATCCGGTAGAACCCTGGATTCTGTAAGATTGCCAGAATATATTGAATAACCGCAAGGAGCAAACATATCTATAAATCTATACGGTATATTTAATGAATCAGCCCTATAGTTGAATTTTATCGCTTTTCTAAAAAACCAGCTTAGATACCGATTATCTTGAAAAGTGCCTAAGGCCCATTTTATGTTTTTTAATCTTTTAAAAGGCGAACTCTTTGGTTCAAATTTCCATGTATTAAAAAAATCTATTTGGTCTGCTTTTAACCCTGCAAAGATTTCAGCCTGTATATTAATGCTGTATCCAATGCTAGGCATAAGGCCACACTTATATGAAAATCTGTTTAGAAAATCCAGTTTTTTTATTAATTCGTATGGAAAACCGTCTATAAATATTATAAGGTGGTTACTCATATTTGGAATTTAATATTTCCTCTATGTGCGCTGCTGCCTGAGGGATTATATATTTTATATAAAAATTAAGTAAGAATTTTTCTCTTAAGGCTAAAAACCTATTAATAAAATCTATAGGGATGGATTCTTCCGGGTTTAATATGCCGAGCCTGATAAGAACCCACCATGCATCATCTAAAACGCTTAAGCAGCGCCTATCAGCTTTAAGAAAAAGGCATGCTGATTTATTCATTTTTAAAAGAAAAAATATGCTGCACCCCAAAAAAGAATAGGAAAGGGCATTTAGCCTTACCTTTAGCATATTCAGATTTGATGATTTTAATATGAACTCAAACTTTGCTGTGGTGATACCTGCTTCGCCAAATATATCTTTTTTTGATTTCCTGATTAAAGGTAGCAGGCTATTTTCTACTTTTAAATCAATCTTATTATTTTTCAAAGTATAGATTAAAAGTGATTTAAAATGTTTAAGCGTATCTTCAAATAAGCCTACAAGCGATTGGTTAAAATCCAGGTCGAGCTTTATCTTAAGGCATCTTGTTAAAAATTCAGGGAAATCCGGCCCAAGGGCATTTATAAAATCACCTGGTTTTGATATTATATACTCCGCTCTTTTTTTATACGTGGGTAAAAAAATACCTTTTGAGAATAAAAGAACAGTTGCTATATCCAGGGCATTTCTTGCAAGTGTATATTTAAAAGCTTCTTGACTGATACCAGTTTTTTTCTCTCTGAATAATGCTTTTGGAAAATAAAGCGACATGGAAAAAAGCCTGCGTATTATTATATTATTTGTATCTTTTATATTCAGGTTGCTGATGTCGAATTTTGGAATTAAATGCCTTAGGTCTTCCCCGAATAAAGTGTCTCCGGATTCTTTTAATTCATAAAATCTAACCTTGAACGGCAATTGTTTAAAATCCCGCAAAGTTAAAAATTCTATTGTTATATCAAAAAGAGGGTTTCCTGGCTGAAAATCCTCTCTTATATCCTTTAGGGCTTTTTTTATGGCTGTTTCCTCTTCTATGCGTATCCTATCTTTTCTTATAACCAAGAGGTCTATATCGCTAAACATGACTAAGTTTTCATTATCCATCTTATAACTTAACTCTCCCCTGGGCAGACTGCCTAATGCCATGACAGACAAAACACCTTTTGTTCCCAATATGTTAACAATTCTTTTTAGCAAATCTTGTATTTTTTTGGGATATCTTTTGTACATATGTTCGTTAATCATTCATATTCTATACCTTGTATCCCCATACAACCCAGCCAGCAGTATCTTTCATCCTGGTAATATTTATCTTTGAAAAACCGCATTCAATAAACATATCGTACACCTCATGCCTGGCAAACCTAAACTCAATAGGAACAGCTAATGTCTCGCAAATATCGGCCCGTAATGAAAAAATTCCAGAACCAAAGTTAAAAGGGATTTTATTAGAAAGGCCTTGCGTAGAATTAAAGTTTTTTAATATTTTTGACGGGATTGAAAAAAGGATATAAACAAAAGGAGATAATAACCACGATAAGCCGTATAAGATTTGCGGAGGAATTTTGATTGTAATAACCTTTAAACTTGAAATTACTTTAGATGCTATGTATTTTATAGGATTTTCAGAATGATTCTCATAAAGATATAGAAAAGCTGGGCTATTCCTTTTCAAAATCCGAGATATCTCCGAAAGGGCCTTTTTGGGAGCAATTGTATGGTGTATTACTCCAAAAGAATACGCAAAGTCAAACATATTATCTTTAAAAGGCATGTCCAAAACAGAACCTTGTATTATTTCTACATTTTGCAGGTCGGAAGCAATTTTTTTAGTAATAAACACGCCCTTACCAATATCAACGCTTGTTATCTTAACAGAAGGATTATTTTTGGCCATAATATATGTGTCATATCCAATCCCTGAACCGATATCTATGCCCACATTGCCTCTTACTATAGGCTCGCTTACCGTTTCTTGCATTTTATCAAAGTGCCATTTAGATACAGAACAAACATTTTTCTGCTTGGTGCAGAAAAATTCGTATATTTCTCTTATTCTTTTAGTATCATTTTCTGCCTTTGTCATTTTTACCATAATTATCGCACAGCACTTACATCAACAAAAGATTTTCATAAATTCCCACTAACCGTCTATTTAATATTTTTATATTAAATTTAGCCTCGACATACTTTCTGCCCTCTTCGCCCATTTTTTTTATGACCTGAGGATTCTTGAACAAATGAATGATTCTGGATTTTGCATCTTCAATATTATTGTTCGCTATAATAAATCCTGTCACCCCATCAATCAAGGCGTCTCTTACGCCTCCGACGTCCGTTGCAATAACCGGGATGCCTACTGCTTGCGCTTCAAGCAAAGCCGTCGGAAGCCCTTCTGCTTTACTGGAAAGAAAAAAAACATCTGTTTCTTGCAATAATTTAATCACATCAGTATGCGATAGCGCGCCGAATAAAGTCACATTTTCCGCAAGTTTATATTCTGAAATCTTTTTCACAATATCTTCTCTAAGATGCCCATCTCCGACCAAGTAATATTTAAACTTATATATAGCTTCATCTCGCCACGCCTTTATTACATCTAATGCAAAAAAAATATTTTTGTCATCTTCCAACCTGGCAACTGTAGTTATTGTAAAAATATTTTTTGTTTTTGTTCGCTGTTCAAACTTAAATTTCTCAACATCTAATCCAAGAGGATGATAGGTTATCTTGTCAGGATTACACCCGAAATCTATCAATTTCTGTGTATGATAATCACAGATAGAAATAACCCGGTCAGCATTTTTGAATAAATATTCATATAGATCGCCGCTTTTTTGCAAACCAAGCCTTACATCATATCCATAAAATGTTACTATAAATTTAATATTTGAGAAAATGGTTTTTAAAAAAATAAACTCATTTCCCACAGGGCCGAAATGACAATGAATTATGTCATATCTTCTATACAAAAAAGGCTCTAAGTTGCGTAAATTATGCAAAATCTTGCGGACACTGTAAAAATTCTTATAAAAAATACATTTTGATATTTCTTTTGGATAAAAAAGAAAGTATCTGAAAAATATCATTGCAGCTTTGATCACCCGGGCGCTTCTTTTTCGTGGTGTGTTAAAATATATAACTTTATCGAGAAGCCGGTATCTCTCTATCTCCTCATGCCTTTTTAACTCGTTTAACTTATTAAAAGCAAAAATACCTACATCCTGTTTTAAGTCTATCAATCCTGTGATCTGATTTAAAATGAATGTTTCGGACAACGCAGGAAATACCTCAACGACAATAGCTATTTTCATTTTGTCCCTTCTAAAATATAAGATTTTAATCTCTTTATAAACAATCTATCAAAAAGTATAAATAAAACAATGTATAGAATAACGCAAATAATCATAACTAAAATAAGGCTGATTAGATTGTTTATTAATCGGCTTAAAAAAAAGGCGATAAAACCAACTGCGAAAGCTATAAAAACAGTTTTCCACAGTGTCTTTATATAATTTATAGCGATTATTCTTTTAACATAAATGATTACACATGCCCAAGTCAGGGCCATTGCCGATAAAATTGTTATAGCCATACCGATTATGCCGAACCTCAAGGCCGCAAATGGGCCAATTAGGATAAGAATAGAAACCTGCAATAGCGAGAGAAACAGCATATAATCTGTTTTAGCTATTCCCATCAGGAATTCACTTGTATAACCAAACGTAGCCCTAAGAGACACAAGCCCTATAAATATCATAAAAGGTATAGTAGCTGATATCCATTTTTCGCCGAATATCAAACTCAGGGTAGGCCTTGCTAAGGGTATGAATAGGGCCGCTATTAAAAAGAATATAAATGCGGTGGCTTTGGTAAATTCTGCAAAAACCTTTTCTAAATGTTCCTTGTCTTCTTTCAGCCTTGTAAAAACAGGAAAAGAGATTGTGCTTAAAATATACCTTAAATCAATAAACTGATGCGCTAAATAAAAAGCTATCCAGTAATAACCTAAGCTTCTGTCGCCAAGCAGCCTGCCTATTATAAAATCATCCCCGTTCCAAAAAATCCAGTTTAAAAAAAAGGCTAGATATAAAGGCAGGCTGAATTTTAATATCTTTCTCAATAAAGCAAAATTAAAAGAAAATTTAGGCATGCCCCCTGCAAAAACCAATATAATAATCACTGAAACAAACCATCCAGACATGACTCCCCAAATAAGGCTCCATATTCCAAAACCCATTATTGCCAAGATTATAGATACCAAAGAATCGACCAATGATTCTGCAACCTCTGGTATCTTGATAGATTTATAGTCAAGCCTTCTGTGCAACAACGCCTGCGGCATTACAAATGCAGGCGTCAATATTTTAAAAGAAAGCACGCTTAGATAAACAGCTATAACTGGCCTATTTAATGCAATGGAAATTTTTTGAGAAAATATTAAAACAACCGCCATTAATATAATGGACATAAATAACTGAAGCGTAAATGCCGCATTTAACATATTCTCTTCGTTATTTTCAACCTGGACTATGGCATCATGCATTCTAAAGTTTATAGAATTCCCCAAAAACCCCACTACAACCAAACAAAATGCCATGAGCCCAAAATCCTCAGGTGCAAGAATCCTGGCAAGAATTATTTGGCTTATCAGTGCCGACGCCTTTATTAAAAGAAAAGCTAACGAAGCTATCTTTACGACTTTAACAGTTTTTTCCTTTAACTGTGAAATATCTAATGTTTGATCTATCATTCCTTCAGAGCCTCAATTATCAATGCATCGCCATTAAAAAATACATCATTTAAAAGGGCTTCATTTTTACAAATATATTTTGAAAGGCGTACCTTAAATTTTATCAGCATCCCGATTACATTTGTGAGACTTAAAATTCCTGGCTTTCTATATCTATACCACTTGGTATTTTCCCTCTCCCATTTATCAGCCTCTTCTATAAAAGGTACATTGGATAAAACATGGTTTATCCTAAAGCCGCTGGATGCCAATATCCTTTCCAGAAAAAGATAGGTCAAAGGCGTAATATGGGGATAAAGCTGCTGTTCTTTTGGCAGGTAAAATAACAGAAACTCGCCATGCAAAAGGAAATGGATTCTTGCTTTAAGGCTTAATATATTTGGGATTGATATAATCAATATGCCATTCGATTTTAAGAGCCTATGTGCCTCCCTTATAGCATGCCACGGATTTTCCAGATGCTCAATAACATCTGCAAGGATAACGGCATCGAATCCTGAAGAGCTAAATGGAAAATCCTTATTCAAATCAACCTTTTGACACTGAATCTGACTAAATTTGAATTGCCCTGGATCGCCATCGCAGGCAGTAACGCAATGACCAAGTGCAATAAGCTTTTCAGAGAGAGCGCCTTCTCCTGCCCCAACATCTAAAATATGCTTTTCTCCGCCTGAAGATAATAAGCTTACAATAGCTTGGTGCACTCCGAGCATACTTCGCGGTTTTGGTCTTTCTGGATTAATCGGATTCATGGCCCTTTTCTAATTTTGTCAATAAGTCAGCTAATTCCATGGTTCGATTAAATGAGCTAAACTTATTTATATAATCCTCATTTATCTTAAATGTATTATTCCCTTCTAAGAGATTAAGCAATGTCTTAATGCCTTCTTTCGGGTCATCCGAAATAAAAACTCCCAGACCGCTTTTTTCCAATACATGCTGGACCTCATCAGTTATATCGAAAACTATAATGGGTTTTTTTATGGAAAGGTACTCTGCCAATTTGATATTAAATCTATATTTAAAACTGGTAGGCAGGAATGTAGCGTCAGCTGATAATAGAGCCTTAAAATATTCTTTTAGGGAAAGGTAATTTATCAATCTGACAACATCCGTAAGCCCTAACTGCATAATTTCTTTTTGTAAAAATATATTTCTTTTTATATTGCCGATGATCAGAACCTCTACATTTTCCCTTTTGAAAAGCTTTCTTTCAAATATTATATTTAAGAATTCAAAAAGTTTTGTATTATATATTGGCAGAAATTCGCCTGTGTAGATAATGGTAAACTTTTTATTATCTTTTTTTACAAGTTCCACATTCACTTCTTTCAAGATATCAATATCTGCCCCATGCCCAAGGTATATGATTTTATTCTTTACAATGCCTTTATATTTGGAGAAAAATAAATCCTGCAAGCTTTCTGCGGTTGTAAGTATCAAATCCGCCTTCTCTATCGTTTTCTGCTCTATGGCACAGTTTATCTTATAGTTTAAACCAGTAAAGCTAAACTCCAGATCTATGCGGTCCCTTTCAACGCCTGGGTCTCTGAAATCTGCAACCCAGGGAATATTATATTTCTCCTTTAATCTCATTGCAATCAGATGTGACGTAAAAGGCGGAGAAGTTGAGTAAATAATGCGTATATCATTATTATTGATTAGTTTCTTCGCTTTCTCTAGCGCAAATGGATACCACGTATTATATCGATCTGGCATAAAAAAGAAGCTAATATTTAATTTATAAAAAATGTTTCTTATTAGGCTTCTCTTAAAGGACTTTTGAGCTTCGATAAATAAATCGGAAATAGCTGGCCCTTTAACTAATCTGCTATCATTTACAGGTTTACTAAATAATGATTTAAAACCGGAAAATGTAAGGGGTGCGTATCTTGCGCGTATTATCTGGACATCTTTAGGCAAATCGTCTAACAACAACGAATCTACAAAATATAAAAAGTCCCTATCTACTGTAAGCACATAGGGCTTCCAGCCGAACCGAGGCAGATATTTAGCAAATCGATGCGCTCTATACACTGCGGCATGAGAATAAGGTGCGAAAAATGGCGTGATTATCAATATATTTTTCATATTCTTTTATCTCTTCTTAAATGAAACAACTGCAAATCGGATTGTATCAACTAAACCGTAATTAAAATATTTATCAAAAAAATAAAGTGGCAGAATATACAATCCGCCACCCATTAAAATCAATGCCATAAATGACATGGCTGACCTATAAGAAAACCATGGCTTAATTAAAAAAATAAAAAGGCACATAAATAAAGTACCGACTAAAGGAAAAATTATATCTTTAAAAAATTGCGCCCCTGCTTCGTTTAGGCGTACCAATCTATAAATGAGGCTTCCCGCAACAAACATACACATAGTCCCAACCAAAGAGAATACCATAGAAGTGCCTGCGATACCCATTGCCCTGGTAAAGGGGTATATTAAAATGGCTGTCGCAACAAGGTTAAGAGAGGTAATCTTAAATTCAAGATCAGGACGGCCTACTGCGTAAAGTACAGGGCTCATTGCTGTATAGATTGACCTGAAAAAACCAAAAATACACAAGATTCTGACAGGCACTACAATCGGCATCCATTTAGTGCCTAAAAAAATCTGAACAAACTCGGGTATAAGCATAAAGATGCCGCCTGCTATAGGCGTGGATAAAAAGGCTATCAGCCGCGTTACCTTGAGATAGCCGTCTCTTAACGTGGGTAAATCATCCCGTAATTTAGCATATGCCGGCAAGGTTATTTGTGAAATAAGATGGGTTACAGAAGTGGCTGGGATATTAGCGATTCCGAATGCTGCGACATAAAAACCCAAAGAACCCAATCCTAATACCTTCCCGACTAGTGCGTCTGGCCCTCGTACAACAAAAAACGTCACTACTACCGAGGCAAAAACATATTTTCCGAAACAAAAAAGCCCTCTTGCCTCATTTAAACTAAAATTCAAAGAAGGCCTGAAAGGGTACAGGATGTAAGAGAAAACAGAGCCAACAATTGTACCGATAATATGGCCTATTACTAACGCCCATACATTTTTAAAGATAATTGCCAGGGCAATGGAGACAATGGTATTTGTTACAGCGCTGGTTTGTTCAAAGATTGCCTTATCTTTAAAATTTAATTCCTTAACAAAAAGGGATACGCCTATACTTGCAATACCGTTAAAGAGAAAGCAAAGCGAAATGAATTTCAAAATATTATTGAGCTGGGTACTATTATAAAAATTGGCTACGAGCGGAGAAAAAAGATACAGCAATACAAATAAGACGGCGCCCCTCACAAAGGTTATAATCCATGCTGTATCGAGAGTAGCTTTATTAATCTCTTTTTTTTGAACAAGCGCCATGCCAATCCCTGTTTCGGTAAATCGGTTAAACATGTCAATTACGACATTGGCAACTCCCATCAAGCCAAAATCAATAGGGGATAAAAGCCTTATTAGGATAAATGTCCTTAAAAAATATAATATATTGCTAAAGGAGTAAGATATGATGACCCAAAAGGCCCCATGAGCTACATTACTGGAAAGCGTCTTTTCATTCTCTTTGATAGGCACAGTTAATTATCCTGTTATTATATTTTTCCTGGAGGCTTGCATAACATGAGCTTTCCATCCATCGCGGATACCCCTCCATGCGCTAATTATGACCTTGGGATTACGCCATATTATGCTACGCCGGATTATACGGATAAGATATTCAATGATAAGGACAGGGTAAAAAAGCTTGTTTAAATTATTCAAAAATACAAGGCTATGATTTCTATATAACCAATAGATGGATTCTTCTTTGGTTTTCACGCGGCATCCACCCGTAGAAATGACAAAATGTTCAATAACAGCATCAGGATCAAAAATAATCCTATGCCCCTTATCTAAAACGCGAAGGCAAAAGTCCAATTCTTCGTGTTCTGCAGTGCCTTCGAACCTTTCATCAAAGCCATCTATCTCTAATGCAATCTCTCTCCTGACAGACATATTTGTGGCCTTGACGTGCATAACACTCCGTCTTATGTTTTTATGAAATCCCATGTGCGCATAACCATCAAAACGCCTTACCATGCCGATTTTGGAATCCGCCACTTCTTCTGTCCATGGTTCCCCTAAAATCCTGCCGCCCACCATGGCAACAGATGCGTCTTTATAATTTGCGAGATGTGCTTCAATCAGGGTGATAGCAGGCTTGATATCGTCATCTAAGAATAAGACTATCTCTCCTGACGCCTCTTTTATCCCAATGTTTCTTGCGTGAGGAAGATTTGGGTCTGGCAGATAATAACAACGCAGAGAATAACGATCTGTTACAAAAGTTTTTATTTTTTCAAAATCTTTTTTATCGCCCTGGCAGACAAGCAGGGTTTCAAAATCTTCATAACTTTGCCGCGTTAATTCATGCAGAAGATTTATCGCTGCCTCCGGCCTTCCATAACTGCAAATTACTACTGATGCCCTCATTTCTGCCCCTCAAGTATCTGCGTCTTTTCAGAAAGAAGCCTGTTAGCACTACTAATCAGGCCAGTTATAAACCATAGCGGACCAATCATTCGAAAAGACTCAAGCGATTCGCTAAAAAAACATGTTACTAAAATACTTGTGAAACCTGCTATGTAACCCAAGGAAAGAGATTTTAAAAATACGGTATTTGCTTTCTTCATGAGATCCACTGCATTAGTAAACATCCTTACAACCAACCAGCAGAAGATAGAAAAACCAATAACGCCCATCTCAATTAAAATAGCCATGTATTGGCTATGAGCCTCTGTGTGAAGAAGCCACCGCGTTATCCAATAACCTTGTCCCAATATTGGGTTATCTAGAAATATTTTCAGGCCTTTTTCCCATATAACTAATCTGATTGCAGCAGATGGATCTAAGACAATTCCCAGAGATGAATTTTGTATTGTTAATGTAATCCTTTCAAGAACAGCAGACTGCATATAAATAGGGCTGAAAATGATCAATAATAAAATAATTAGAAAAAATTTTCTTTCTTGAAAAAAAGCGATGATACAGAAGCTTCCAACAATACTCAGATAAGCAGCGCGTGAAAATGTGTTAAAAAGAGCTATGGCGATAAAAAAGGCGAATAAAAGCAATGGGGCCTTACCCTCGCTAATAGAGGTATTCAATATGATAACCAGAAGGATAGAAAGAAAAAATGAATAGTAAACACCTAAAATAGCATTGCTTTCAAAGGTATGCATCGTCTTGATAAAGTAGTCCATTTCAAAGCCCTGCACAACAGGGCCTGATACATTCAAAAACCCTAGTCTAAAAAATATAACAAGGTGTAAAAGAACAACAAAACCTACCACTATAAAAAACATCCAAATAAATTTCTTCACCTGATCTAAATTATTAATCGCACTTATCACAACAAAATATATGGCGACATACTCAAAAAACTTAAACAGATGCAAAAAACAGACCAGGATAGCGCCCTGCCCAAATCTTGCATCAGCTCCGATAAAAGAAAATACCGCTATTGTAAAGAAACTAAAGATAGGCCAGTTTAAAGACGTCTTTATAAATGAAAAATCTTTTCTTTTTGCCAAATTTGCCAGCCAACTTAATAATATAAATATAATCAGGACGTCATCAGTGCCTATATGGACAGGGGCAAACCCTCCCAATTTACCAAGCGTAACCTGCTGGGTAAAAGGTATCACAAAAATTAAAAGAAACAGGCCTATTTCTAAATTTATTATGGTCAGAATTGAAAAAATAAAGCCGATTAGTAAAACGATGCTTGTTTTAAAAGGCAGGTAGGCTACAGCATAGCCTACGAAAGACAAGGCCGCTATAAATAACAAAACAAAAATTAAATGGGTGATTTTCATCTAGCTGATTAGTTATTAAAAAAACCGCAAAAAGCGGTTTTTTTCTCATTAATATTTTCTTAAAAAATTTTAACCCTGTTTTTTCTCTTCTTCTTTTTCCGCATAATACCTATAATGGTAATAATGATGGTAATAATCTGAAACAATCTGGGATTCCCGCGTAGTGCTATTTAATATTACTCCGCCTAAAACAGCCTTTAGTGAATCCACTTGTTCCTTTGCCCTCAGTATAGCTATCCTTGAAGTATATCCTGATCTGTATACAAGATACAACTTATTTGCAATCTTTGTACCTAAGATAATACTATCTGGAACAGGTAAAACTGGCGGCGAATCAACTATTATAAAGTCATATTGCATTTTTAAACTAGCAAATAATTCCTTGATATTTGAAGAATCTATCAACTCAGCAGGATTTGGCACTATTTTACCGCAGGTAAGTAAGCTAAAATTATCTAATCCAGATGTCTTTAAAGCCTCTTTTGTATCCATGCCTCCCATGATAAGATCTATAAAATTTCTTATAGTTGTTTCCGGTTTACTGGAACCTAAAAGGATGTCGGTCAAACCCGGCTCTTTATCTATATCGAAAACTTTATGAAGAACTGCTTTTCTTAAATCACAATCTACTAAAAGCGTCTTGTAACCATCCTGGCTCAAAGCCAAAGCCAGATTCAAAGACGTTATGGATTTTCCCTCCTTAGGGATGGTGCTGGTAATCAATAAAATATTCTGATGGTTCTTTAGCAATTCCTCAACTTTAATGTTGGTCCTTAATATCCTATATGCTTCTGTAGTGCCGGATTTTTGGGTATATTTTATCAACATTTGCTGCTTCATGTCTTCAATGCTCTCTGGCAATGCCCTAAATTGCCATAACCAGCTGGACAACCAGTTCCATATACCTTTCTCTTTTATTTGAGGCTTCATATATGGAATAACTGCTAATACCGGCAAGTTCAACAGGGATTCCAACTCGTCAATAGTGCCTATAGACGTATCAAGGGTCTCTATAATAAACGCCATAAACAATCCTACAACAAGGCTGATCAAAAACCCTAAGACAGCTGCTGCTTGTTTATTAGGTTTGATAGGGCTTTTCGGAACCATTGCAGGATTGACTATTCTTACATCCTCCGCTCTCTCTGCTTCTGCAATGCGAGCCTCATCAAGCTTACCCTGTAACAACTGATACGATTTAACATCTATTTCCATCTCCCGTGTCAACCTGGCATATTCCAGTTCACTTTCAGGTAAACTTTTCAATTGTTCCTTAAGGTCACTTATTTGCTCTATTATTCTTAAAACATCCGGGTATTTTTCAGTATAAATTTTCCTGAGCTCTATTTTTTGTTTCTCAAGTGCTGCAATATTGTTTTCTATCGCCACTGCTAGGCCTGCTGCTTCTCCTTTTTCTCTAAAAACCTTTATTTTATTTTCTACGTTGCTTAATCTTTGTTTAGCTCTATCTGCCTGGTCTTCTATAAAAACCCGCGTATTGTGCGCGAGTTCATTTTTTTCTTCCATATCTACTTTGATATAAACTTTAACAACGGTATTGGCAATCTTTGCAGCCATCTGAGCATTACTAGATTCCACAGTAATGTTTACAATATTCGTACTTGCTTCATTATCTACTTTAACTGCGCCCTGGATGCTTGAGATAATATTGTTTAGTTCATCGGATGAGGTATGTTCATTAGCCAAACCCAACTCATAAACTACCTTTTCTATAATAGGCCTGCCTGCCAAAACCTTGGTTAGAGAAGCCATGGCATCATAAGAAGTATATGAAACCATCTGTGTAATCATATCAGAAACAGATTTACGCTCTATGACCCTGATTGAACAAGTAGCCTTATACACTGGGTTCTGCATATTTGTATTAATAACTATGGACAAAAAAATTATCACAACGCATAAGATGACAACCCATTTCCTTTTGCGTACAATCAACCAATAATCGCTTAGACTAAATCCAACCCTGGGTTTCGTCAATTCATGCCCTCCTAATTTATTAACCTATTTATCCTTATCAATCCTTCTTAGATTATAAAGGGTTTCCTGATCAATTGCAGTCCTTAACGAGGGTGTTATCCAACTGTCATAAAATTCTTTCACATTAGAAACGAAAGTGCGCGAAACATATATGATATCGTTTGGCTCAACTTCGATATTCTTGCTGATTTTTCCATTTAGGATGCTTTTTATATTCGCAACGATAAAATTCCTGCCTTTTGATGGATCAGCAGATTCTCTCGCAATTAGTATGCTGGATAACTTAGCTCTATCTGTAAAACCGCCTGCCAAGGCGATAACATCCATTATATTAGTCACTCCAACAAATTTATAGATGCCAGGCGTTCTGACTTCTCCGATAATAATCACCTTGTCTCCTGCAAATTCCCTCACTATCACAGAAACCTGCGGATCCACTACATAATCCTTTAATTTCTCGGTTATTTCAGCATCTAATTCAGAAAGAGTTCTACCTGCGGCTTGAATATCTCCAATGAGAGGAAAGGATATTTTACCATCTGGCCCAACGATAAGTTCCAGAGATAAGTCAGGAACCCGCCAGACCGATATATAGAGCTTGTCATTGATGGCAACTTGATAAAGTATCTTGGTTGGCTCTTTACCAACAACAGTGGTTTTTTTCTTGGTGGGCTTTGATTTTTTTTGTGGATTCTCTAACGCCTCTTTTTGTTTTCTAAGTTCTGTCTCTCTCTTTTCTATCTTTTCTTTATACTCTCTATCTTTAATGACATCGGCTTTAGAAGAAGTGTCCTCTGGGTTTGTATAAATTCTTTTATATTCTGCTAGGGCAAACTCTGACATAGCTCCTATAAAATATAAAATAAATAATAAAAGGATAAAATTTTTAACTCTTAGCATAAAATCACATTTTTACTCTTTTATTCTAAAAATTATTCTGTAGCATAGAAACATTATATCTCATAATAATAGTCGATGTCAAATCATATATGTCTAAATTAGAGAAGTCCCATAAAAAGAAACACCGAAGACGAAAGAAACAACAAAAATAAAAATACTTTTAATAACTGCCTGTATTTTTTTATTTTATCCTTTGTCTCATCAATTTTGTCCTATTTGTCCTGTCATTTTTGGCTTGAAATTATATAACAATCTGAGAAGTAAAGTCTTGCGGCTTGTCTTTTCTTATTAGACTGACATTTTGTTTTTCACTTTAGGTGGCACAATTGGGGCACTAAAAAGATA
>CAKKRB010000145.1:25738-28410 GCA_919902485.1 Omnitrophica bacterium GWA2_41_15
AGATAGGTGGGTATATCGTTTTTTACTCACTTTCTTTGCACAAGATCAAGTAGTTTCACCGTAAGAACATTTTCTAAATATTCGAGGCCGAGTGGCTTGGTTATATAATCAACAGCTCCCATTTCTATGCATTTTGTAGCTATTGCGTTATCATTAACTGCTGAAATCATAACAACGACAGGAATGTTTTTATTGATTTCTTTTATTCTCTTAAGCACCTCTATACCATCCATTCCCGGCATCCTTATATCTAAAAGTACAAAATGTAGTTTTTCCTCCTTCACTTTCTTTATAGCTTCTTCACCACTTAAAACAGTGCTCACCTCATATCCTTTTATGGCCAAAAACTTCTTCAGCATATTGCATATTACCAGTTCATCATCCACTACCAAAATTTTCTTTCCTGTCTCATTTTTCTTTGAGGCCTTCTTCATTTCATCCTCCTTTTTTATAAACAGGTAATTTGACAATAAAAGTGGATCCCTCTTTTAATTTACTATAAGCTTCAATAATACCTTTATGGTCCTTTATAATTCCATAACAAATAGAAAGGCCCAATCCTGTGTTCTTTTCTTTGGTACTAAAGAAAGGGTCAAATGCTTTTCTTAGCGTCTCCTCATCCATGCCTTTTCCTGTATCTTTAAATTCTATAACCACTGCCTCTTGACCCTGCTTAAATATATCGGTTTTTCTTCTTGCGCCTTCTTTTATCTTATCCATGTGTGTCTTAATCGTTAATTCTCCTTCCTTCTCCATTGCCTGAACAGCATTCAGCATTATATTTAAAAATACCTCCTGAAGCTGGCTGGAATCACCTAATACTTCTGGGAAATTAAAATCTAGCTGTTTTATTATTTTTATACCCTGCATTTCGGCCTGATAGTTTAATAAAGCGACAGATTTTTCCACTACCTTATTTATATCCAATGGTTCTCGCTTAAATTCTCTCTTATGAGAAAATACTAAGAGTCTTTCAGTAATCATTTTAATCCTTTGAGCTTGCTCTACTATAATTTTTAAGGATTCTTTTGTATCCTCATTTGTATTCTTATATCTTAATAATATCTCAGCCTCGCCTGAAATGGCGGTTAAAGGATTATTTATCTCATGGGCTACTCCTGCGGCCAATTGTCCTATGGAGGCCATTTTTTCTAATTGGATGATCTGCTCTTGCATCTCTTTGAGTTTAAGATATGCGATATTTATCTCCTTTTCCGCAACAGCTTGTTCAACGACGAAAGCGATGGCGGTGCTGATCCCGTCCAGAATTGCGTCTTCAGTGGGCAGTATTGGGTGTTTGGCGAAGAGGGCCAGAACCCCTAGCGTTTCTCTGCCAGGAGGTCGAAGCTGGTAACCGGCGAATGATACGAGCCCCAGTTCACGTGCCCATTCATGGTTATGAACACGTGGGTCATTCTGCGCGTTGTTTGTTAAAAACTTGTGATCTTCACCCGAGACGACGCGCCCGATTTCGTAACAGCCAAACGGGACTCGGGCGTGGCCTTTACCGTCTATGTGCGTGTAGCGGCTGGAACTCGCCAACAAATGCAGGCACTTCTCGCGAAAACGGCAGATATGCGGGCCTTCCTTGACTTCGGCATGCATACATCCTTGTTCACACAGATCTCCAGGCCGAATCAGCCAGATTCGACAGAAATCCACATCAAAAAGGCGGACAATGCTGTCGGTTATAACCTTAAGCTTGTCCTCGAGCAGACCCGGCGCAAGAAGCGACTGCTGGAGTAGATCGACACCCTGCTGCCACAGTAGCACTTTCTTGAGTTCATTCTCCGCCTTCTTGCGCTCAATAACTCCTACTAATGTGTTAGCAATTGCAGACAGAAAATCTTCCTCTTTTTGATTATAGGAATGTCCTTCTCTTATATATATATGTAGCACGCCAAACACCTTATCGGAAGATATAACAGGCACGCTGTAGTGTCCGTGGGGTGTTATACCTTTATATCTTGTCTCATGCCTCTCATCAACATGATTAACGAATTGAACTTTCTTAGTCAATGCCGCTTGGCCGCAAAGACATCTGCCAAAAGGAACGCGGGCACATGATTTCTGTGTGAATTCAGAAACCCCTTTTTGAGCTTTCATTACCAAAACGTGCGGCTCATCTTCAACAAGAAATATACTACCCTTATGTTCAAAGCTAAGCCAAGGGATGGAAAGAACAAGGTCAAGCGTATACCTTAGAACTTCGTCAATAGTAACAACTTTCAATGAAAATTTAAGCAGCGAATTAAGCACATTCTGGAGATCGTAATTTCGCTTGATTTCCTCTTCTGCCTTCTTACGCTCGGTGATTTCTGTAAATAAAGGAACGAGGACCATCACATAAATGAGGGGGTATAGGAGTACCGTCAATAAGGTACTGTCCAAAAACGCCTCGGTTACCATTGGCAGATGCGAAAAGATACGCGCAAGGATGAACATGATACCGAGCTCCACCAAAAAGATGGCTGCGCCCATCAGCAGCAAGATTTTGATTGTTATCCTCTCATGATGAAACAGCCTGAACATTCCCATGCAGCCTGCTGTTATAATTATCGCGCAGATCATTCTAAAAAATTGCACCGGCAGCCCAAAAAAACTGATGAAATTAGGGTAATTGATAAATCTGGCAAGAAGAAAATCTGCTTTCGGGACAACAAAACCAGTTA
>CAKKRB010000146.1 GCA_919902485.1 Omnitrophica bacterium GWA2_41_15
CTGTGCTTAATTTTTCAAGAGAATCTTTTATCGCCTCCAGAGACCCTTGAACATCGGTCTTTATAACTATATTTAATTCCTTTACCTCTCCCTGTTTTACCTTGTTATAGAGCTCTTCCAGCGTGACCTTGGAAGTTTTGCCAGCAAGCTTTTTCCTCTCTGCCTCCATCTGCCTGGTAGCTACAATATCCCTGGCCTTTTTCTCATCGGAAAGCACATAAAATCTTTCTCCTGCATGAGGAACACCTGAAAGCCCGAGTATCTCAACCGGTCTTGCAGGTCCTGCTTCATTTACCCTGCGGCCTTTGTCATCCAGCATTGCCTTTATCCTGCCGTAATTAAGGCCGGCTATGACAACGTCACCTATCTTTAAAGTCCCATTTGAAACAAGCACGGTCGCTATAGGCCCTTTGCCCTTGGAAAGTTCTGCTTCGATAACCACTCCTATGGCAGGCCTGTCAGGATTTGCCTTTAATTCCAGCAGCTCTGCCTCCAGAAGAAGCATTTCCAATAAACTGTCAATGCCCTGCCCTGTTTTTGCGGAAACGCCTACTGTAATGGTCTTTCCGCCCCACTCCTCAGGGGTCAGATTATGTTCTGCCAATTGTTTTTTTACCTTGTCTAAATTTATATTCTGCTTGTCAATTTTATTTACAGCCACTACTATGGTAACGCCTGCAGCCCTGGCATGATCTATGGCCTCTACTGTCTGAGGCATTATTCCGTCATCGGCTGCAACTACAAGCACTACAATATCAGTAGCATTTGCGCCTCTTGCGCGCATTGCGGTAAACGCGGCGTGGCCAGGCGTATCCAGAAATGTTACGCTGCCTTTTGGAAGCATTACTTCATATGCGCCTATATGCTGGGTAATGCCTCCTGCCTCTTTATCAGCAACCTTTGTCTTTCTTATAGTGTCAAGAAGGGATGTTTTCCCATGGTCTACATGGCCCATAAATGTAACAACCGGGGCCCTTGGTTTCAGCTTTTTAGAATCATCTGGTTTATCGAATTCAGCCAGAAAAGATTCTTCGGAACTCGGAAGCTTTTCAACCAGGTATCCAAAATCCTCGCAGATCAAAGATGCCGTTTCTTCGCTAAGCGCCTGATTTATCGTAACAAGCACTTTTTTATCCAGAAGTTTCTTCAGAAGTTCTGCCGGCTTTACCTCCAGCCTGGCTGCAAGGTCTTTGACAATTATCGGAAAATTTATTTTTAATACTTTGGTAGGGACAGAACATTGTTCTGTCCCTACAGTATCCTGTTCTTCTTTTTTCTCTTTAATCTTTTTTTCTTCAACCTTAGGCGCTTGAACCTTTGAAAGCCTAACTTTGGGGGGTTCAACCTTTACAGGCTCTGCCTTTTTCGCCTCAAGTTTTGGTTCTTTTATTTTCTTTGGCGCTTTTGCTTTTACTGCCTGCCCTGTACCCTTGTGGTACAGGGGCGCCTTTTCTTTCGCCTTAGGCTTCTCTTTCTTCGGTTTAAGCGCTTCCTTAACGCGAAGCACGGCATCATCTTCAATAGCGCTCATATGGCCCTTAACCTCTATCTTAAGGCTGTGAAGCTTATCTATGAGGTCCTTGCTTGTAACCCCTAATTCCTTTGCTAACACATGTATTCTTATGCTCATAATTTAACCTCAATATATTTGGCACACTAAAGTGTGCCCTACAATTTTGTCGCAAAGGCCTCCATAAACAGGCACATTGAAATGTGCCTATTCTCGGCCTTTGCCCTTAAATCATTTTTCTTCTTCTTTTTTATTCTCTGCTTCGCTGGCAGCGGCAGCTTCCCGTTCTTTTTCAGCTTTAGCTTCCCTGTTTTCCTTATTCTTCTTATCTCTTACCTCATGCACCTTATTTTCCATCAGTTCCTTGGCTGACTTAAGAATCTTTTCAGCAGTCTTCTTGCCAACACCTTTAACAGCAGTCAACTCTTTCAGATCGAGTTTGATAATCTTTCCTACAGTATCATAACCTGCTTTCTTGAGCGCTTTTTCAGTCTTAGGCCCTATACCGTCAATCTCTATTATAGGAATCTCTTTTACCTGCTCTATCTCGGACTTACTCCTTATATCTATATTCCAGCCTGTAAGTTTCGCGGCAAGCCTTACATTCTGACCTTTTTTGCCTATTGCAAGCGAAAGCTGGTCATCAGCAACCAGCACCTCTGCTCTTCTCTCAGCCTCGCTGGTTTTTACGCTTGAGATTTCAGCAGGGCTAAGGCTCGCCGATATAAACTCTCCCATGTTTACGTTCCAGCGGATAATATCTATTTTTTCTCCTCCTAATTCCCTCACAATATTCTTCACCCTCTGGCCTCTCATACCCACGCAGGCGCCTACAGGGTCAACCTTGTCATCCTTGGAATACACAGCTATCTTTGAGCGGTCTCCTGCCTCCCTTGATACAGCTTTTATTTCAACAATGCCTTCATATATCTCAGGCACCTCTAATTCAAAAAGTCTTTTTACAAAACCCGGGCTGGTCCTTGAAAGAAGTATCTCAGGCCCTTTTGAAGACTTCTTGACCTCTACAACCAATGCCTTTATCCTGTCTCCCTGCCTGTATTCTTCGCCGCTAGGAAGCTCTCTTTTAGGCAGAATCCCTTCAACCCTGCCAAGGTCTACAATTATCATGCCTTTATCAAACCTGTGCACAGCGCCTGAAGCTATGTCATTGACCTTTTTCTGGTATTCCTCAAAAACAACATCCCTTTCTGCTTCCCGGATCTTTTGAATAATGACCTGCTTCGCGGTCTGGGCAGCAATCCTGCCGAAATCTCCTGAAAGCTCATTGCCGTCAGGCCCAAATACCTTGAAATCGCCTGTCTCAGGGTCAAACTTCGCATTTATATCCTCTATATGCTTTCCAAGGTTCTTGCGGCCAGCGCTTACCAAAGCTGATTCTATCGCCTTTATAAGAATCTCTTTCTTAATGCCTTTATCTCTTTCAATACTATCTAATATTGACAACAATTCCTGATTCATTTCATTCCCCCATCTCGATTTCCTCTCGAGCTCGTACGATTTTCTCAAAAGGCATTTCAATAATACCTTTTTTCTTCACATCTATCTCCACTCCTGTGTCAGATATTTGTTTCAACCTGCCGATGTGTTCTTTTTTTTCAGCTATTGCTTCATTCAATGTCACCCTGACCAGCCTTCCAACAGCCCTCTCGTAATCCCTTTTTACCTTAAAAGGCCTGTCAATGCCAGGCGAATCCACTTCTATAACATAACTCTCCTGTATGATATTTGCTTCATCCAGAACATGTCCTATCTTTTGGTTTAACCTCGCGCAATCTGAAAGCTGTATGCCTCCCTCTTTATCAACAAGAAGCCTCAAAACCTGCCTGCCAGCCTCTCTCCTGAAAATAATCTCTACGAGCTCTGCATTCTCTTGTTCTAAAATTGGTTTTATGATTTCCTTTATATTCTCTAACATTCTATGTCTCTCTACCCACCTCGCAGGTGGCCGAAGGTCTCCTGCGAGGTGGGCAGGTTCACTTAAATAAAAAAAGCGGGCAAACCTCACCCACTTCAATCACATCCCCCTTTCATAGAGATGTTAATACTATACTATACTCTACGAAACCTTGTCAATAGAAAAATGCCGTCTCTTTTATTTAACCATGCCCCTTACTTCATTTTCGAAATATCTCTTTACCTCTTCCCAATCTACTTTCTTTATCATTTTTGGCATTGCGGCTGCTTCGGCATCTACAAAATAAACTAAGCTCTTTTGAATATGAACAATATTGGAAGCTAAAGTTCCGTATTTACGGTCGTAGAGTGATAATATTTCTTTTAAAGATATCCCTTTTTGGCATATGAAATAAAGATCTATAAAATCTCTCTTAATCCCCCTTGTGCTGATAGCATCTATTTTCATCGCTGCAATATCCCGCAAATCAAGAATATTTATATCAAATAAAGATTTAAAGGGAAATAAAACAGGGTATTTATATACAAAAATACTAAACTTTACATCTTCAAAAATGCCTAAAATAGTCCCCCA
>CAKKRB010000147.1 GCA_919902485.1 Omnitrophica bacterium GWA2_41_15
ACATGGAGAGATTAAAGGAAATTCTAGATGCTGTGGATATTTCTGTAATAGCCTCTGGCGGCATTTCTTCTCTGGAAGATATAAAGAAGTTGAAAGAATTTAAAAATAAGAATTTAGAAGGTGTTATTATCGGCAAGGCGCTGTATGAAGGCAGAATCGATTTAAAGGAAGCCATTAAAATTGCTTCGTTGCCATGTTAACTAAACGTATAATTCCATGTTTGGATGTGAAAGACGGCAGGGTTGTCAAGGGCGTTAAGTTCCTGAACCTGAAAGATGCGGGAGACCCTGTTGAGGTGGCTCAGTTTTATGACAAAGAAGAGGCAGATGAGATTGTATTTCTGGATATAACAGCCAGTTTTGAAAATAGAAATATTATGCTGGATGTTGTAAAAAGAACAGCAGAAACTGTTTTTATGCCGCTGACAGTAGGCGGGGGTATAAGAAACCTGGAAGACATAAGGCAGCTTTTAAAGGCAGGGGCTGATAAGGTATCTATAAATACAGCGGCAGTAAAGGATACTGAGCTTGTAAAGAAAGCCAGCGATAAGTTCGGGAGCCAGTGCATTGTAGTTGCCATAGATGCTAAAAAAATCAGCAAGGATCAATGGGAGGTTTATATACACGGCGGCAGGACTCCCACAGGTATTGATGCTATAAAATGGGGCAAGAAGGTTGAAAATATGGGCGCAGGCGAGATACTTCTTACAAGCATGGATATGGATGGAACAAAGCATGGATACGATATAGAACTTACAAGAAAATTTTCTGAAAATCTTGGAATTCCCATTATAGCGTCAGGAGGAGCGGGAAATCTGGAACATTTACATGAGGCGTTTGTAAAGGGCAAGGCAGATGCAGCGCTCGCAGCGTCTATTTTTCATTATAAAGAATATTCAATAAGAGAGGTAAAAGAATATTTGAAAAATAGAAACGTCAAAGTGAGGATTTGATACAGGCAAAGACTATGTAGGGGAGGGTTTTAAACCCTCCCCTACAATGTGAAAGGCATAATATGAAACAACAAAAATTTAAAATTGCAAATTTAAAATACGATAAAGATGGATTAATACCTGCGATAATACAGGATTATAAGACAGGCGAAGTCCTGATGATGGCGTATATGAATAAAGATTCCCTTAAGAAAACACTGAAGATTAAAAAAACATGTTTCTGGTCCAGGTCCAGGCAGAAATACTGGGTAAAAGGCGAGACATCTGGAAATTTTCAAATCGTAAAGGCTGTGTATTATGACTGCGATATGGATACTCTTCTTATAAAAGTAAGACAGGCAGGCGATGGTGTTGCATGCCATACTGGGAATAGAAGCTGTTTTTACAGAAAGATATAAATGTATTATCCATCCAAACAAGAATTCATAAAGTTAGCTAAAAAAGCAAATATAGTGCCAGTATATAAAGAGATCCTGGCAGATACATTGACCCCTGTTTCGGCTTTCCAGAAAATAGCAAACAACTGTTCGTATTTACTGGAATCTGTGGAGGGACAGGAGAAGATAGCCAGGTTCTCTTTTATAGGCATAGAGCCTTCAGTTGTATTCAAGAGTAAGGGCAATTTGATCGAGCTGACCAGATTCGGTAAGGTGAAAAAATATTCTGCAATAGACCCGCTTTTTGAGATCCAGAAAATAATGAATGATTTTAAAGCAGCTGAAATAAAGGGCCTTCCAAGGTTTTCCGGAGGCCTGGTGGGTTATATGGGGTATGACATGGTCAGATTTTTTGAAAAACTCCCTGATAAAAATCCTGACACTCTTTTAATCCCTGATTCTGTTTTTATGATGGCAGACAACCTTGTCATATTTGATCATTCGACGCATAAAGTAAAAATAGTTGTGAATAGCTATTTGGCTCAAGGCTCAAGGCTCAAGGCTCAAGGGGAATATAAAAGGGCTATAAAAAAGATAGACGAGATTATAGTAAAACTGAATAAGCCAGAAAAGCACGCAAAAAGAAAAACTAAGACTAAAAAGCATAAAATCGATTCGAATTTTACAAAAAAAGAATTCGAGGGCCTTGTTAAAAAGGCAAAGGAATACATAAGGGCAGGCGATATTATACAGGTTGTGCCTTCCCAGAGGTTTCACACAAAATTAAATTGCGAGGCATTTGATGTTTACAGGGCGCTCAGGTCATTGAATCCTTCGCCCTATATGTATTATCTTAATTTTAATGGTCTTAAAATAGCAGGCTCATCTCCAGAACTTTTGGTCAGGTGCGAGAACGGCATAGTGGAAACCAGGCCTATAGCAGGCACAAGGCCTAGGGGAAAAAACGAAGAAGAGGATAAAAAACTTGAGAAAGAGCTTCTGGCAGATGTAAAAGAAAGAGCAGAACACGTGATGCTGGTGGATCTCGGCAGGAATGATATCGGCAGGGTTTGTAAGCCGGGAAGCGTTCAGGTAACAGATTTCATGTTTATAGAAAGATATTCCCATGTCATGCATATAGTCAGTAATTGCAGGGGGATTCTTGATAAAGGCAGGAATGCATTTGATGTTTTAAGGGCATGTTTTCCAGCAGGCACTGTATCAGGCGCTCCAAAGGTGCGCGCAATGGAAATAATAGATGAACTTGAAAATATAAAAAGGGGTTATTACGCAGGCGCAGTGGGATATTTCAGTTTTTCAGGCAATATGGACACCTGTATAACCATCAGGACAATGCTTGTGATAGGCAAAGACGCTTTTGTACAGGCAGGCGGAGGCATTGTGGCTGATTCAGTGCCTGAAAAAGAATATCAGGAGACAGTTAACAAAGCTAAAGCAATGATCAGGGCTATTGAAATAGCAGAACAGGGGCTTTTATGATTTTAATGATAGATAACTATGATTCATTTACGTATAACTTAGTTCAATATTTTTCTGAGCTGGGCCAGAAGCTTGTTGTGCACAGGAACGACAAGCTTAATATAAGTGATATTAAAAAATTAAAGCCGAACCACATAGTTATTTCTCCCGGGCCTGGAAGGCCGGCGGATGCAGGTATTTCAGAAGACGTGATAAAGGAGTTTGGCCCGAAGATCCCATTACTCGGGGTTTGCCTGGGCCATCAGGCAATAGGCGAGGTCTTTGGCGGCAATGTGATTCGCGCGGAAAACCTTATGCACGGCAAGACGTCAATGATATATCACGATAACGACCCCTTGTTTAAAGATGTTTCCAGTCCGTTTGAAGCAACCAGGTACCACTCGCTGATAGTAGAGAAAGAATCCTTGCCTGACGCTCTTCAGATTACAGCCTGGACAAAACATAATGAGATAATGGGCTTAAAGCATAAAAAATTTCCAGTCTGGGGGGTGCAGTTCCATCCTGAGTCAATATTGACAAAACAAGGAAAACAGTTATTAAAAAATTTTATTATGATGAAACCCTAAAGGGTTAATTCCATTAAGATGGAACCCAGCCTTTAGGCTGTTTTAACTATGGAGAAAGGGTGTTATGATTAGAGAATGTATCGGCAAGGTTGTGGAAGGCAATGACCTGACGCGCGAAGAGATGATAGCCTGCATGAACGAGATAATGACAGGGGAGGCTACCCAGGCCCAGATAGGAAGTTTCATAACTGCTCTCAGGTTGAAAGGCGAGACAGTTGAAGAGATTACAGGCGCTGCGATTGTTATGCGCGAAAAAGCCACCAGGATCAGCGTAGGTAATAATCTTGTGGACCTGGACAGGGATGATATAAATATAGACAGGGAAACTATTGTTGATACCTGTGGAACCGGAGGAAGCGGTACAAACACTTTTAATATCTCTACGACAGTTGCTTTTGTGGTGAGCGGCGCAGGGTTAAGAGTAGCAAAGCACGGCAATCGCGGAGTTTCAAGCCTTTGCGGCAGCGCAGATGTAATAAAGGCGCTCGGCGTTAATATTGATATATCCCCTGAAAAAGTAAAAGAATGCATAGATAAAATAGGAATAGGATTTTTATACGCGCCTCTTTTTCACGGCGCAATGAAATTTGCAATAGGCCCGAGGCGCGAAATAGGCATAAGGACCATATTCAATATTCTTGGTCCGCTTACAAATCCTGCCAGCGCTACATCTCAGGTGCTCGGGGTGTATGAAGAAGCGCTGACTGATAAGCTTGCGAATGTGCTGAATAACCTGGGGTCTAAAAGGGCATTTGTGGTACACGGCCTGGATACCCTGGATGAAATAACCATTACAGGCGAGACAAAAATATCTGAGTTAAAGAATAAAAAAGTCACTGGATATTACATTAAACCGCAGGATTTTGGCATAAAAAAAGCAGATCTGGATGATATAAAAGGCGGGACTATTGAAGAGAATGCAGCTATTGTAAAAAAAGTTCTTGAAGGAGAAAAAGGGCCGAGACAGGACGTGGTTTTATTAAACGCTTCTGCCGCGCTTATAGCAGGAGGAATGGCAAAGGATTTTAAAGAGGGGATTGAGATAGCCAGGGCATCCATAGAATCAGGCAAGGCTAGAGAGAAGCTTAAGATGCTTATAGAATTTACAAATAAATAACATGAAAGATTTTTTAGAGGATATAATTAATTTAAAGAAAAAAGAGATAGGCGCTGCAAATGCCAAAAGGCCTATTGCGGATATTATTGATTCCAAGAGGCTTTCGAAAAGCATCAGGCCTTTTAAAGAAGCTATCTCAGGCGGAAACAGCCTGAACCTTATTGCGGAAATAAAGAAGAAAGCCCCTTCTGCGAAAAAGATATTTTTCAGGAAACTGGATGTGGCCGGCATAGCAAATGCGTATAAGTCAGAAGGCGCAAAGGCAATATCAGTGCTCACGGATAAGAAGTTTTTCGGAGGAAGCCTTCTTCATATAAATGAAGTCAAGCGTGCTGTTGACCTGCCTGTCCTGAGAAAAGATTTCATAATAGATGAATATCAGGTTTATGAATCGCGTTATTTCGGCGCAGACGCCATACTTTTGATAGCAAGGATCCTTTCCGTGGATCAGATAAAAAGTTTTATGCATCTTGCTAAAAAGATAGGCATGGATGCCATTGTTGAGGTCCATGATGAAGCTGACCTGGAAAAGGCATTGTTAGCTAGCCCTGAAATAATAGGCGTTAATAACAGAGACCTGGATACTTTTCAGGTATCTGTTGAAAATACGCTCAGGATTATTCCAAAGATACCGGAAGGCATTGTAAAAGTGAGCGAGAGCGGCATAACAAAAAGGGAAGACGTTGATGCCTTAAGGAAAATGGGAGTAAATGCGGTTTTAATAGGCGGCGCGTTTCTATCAGCCGGTGATATCGGAGGCAAGATAAAGGAAATAATGTCTTATGAGAGTCAGGGTTAAGTTTTGCGGTATAACATCAGTTGAGGACAAGGACAGCGCCATAAAAGCAGGGGCTGATGCAATCGGCCTTGTATTTTTTAAGGATAGTCCGCGTTTCGTCGCATTGGAAAAAGCAGAGATAATTGCGAAAGATACCCCGCCTTTTGTAAGCATCGTGGGAGTTTTTGTTAATGAAAGACTGGATTTTATTGAAGAATGCGTTGAAAGATGCAATCTGAATGCTGTGCAGATACATGGTGATGAAGACGTGAATTATTGTTTAAAGTTTAAAGATTTAAAGCTGCAAGGTGTAAAACTCATAAAAGGCATAAGGGTTAGAGACAGGGAAAGCCTTTCTGTAATAGAAAATTGCCCTGCAGACGCAATACTTCTGGATGCGTATAAAAAAGACGCGTATGGAGGGACAGGCCAGGGTTTTGACAGAACCTTGGCTATTATTGCAAAAGAATATGGTAAAAACCTAATCATATCAGGCGGCCTTAGCACTGATAATGTCTATGACATAATCAAAGAAGTAAAGCCATACGGCGTAGATGTCTCCTCAGGAATCGAATCCAGCCCAGGTAAGAAGAACATAGAACTAATGGAAGAGTTCATCCAGGAAGTCCACAGAGCAGAGCAACCCCGTTAATTCACAAAACGAGTATGACTTGTTTTGTGAATTAAGAGCCATTCTTGACAAACCCCTTAAAATCATTATACTTTCTTATACATCTATAACATATTAATATCCATATATTTGGTAGGGAACGGTTTAAAACCGTTCCCTACTAGTTTAATGGGGAATAAGTTATGAAATACATAGTCCTTGTTGGGGATGGCATGGGTGACAGACCTATTGAAGACCTTGGGGGCAAGACTGTACTCGAGGTTGCCAAGATCCCGAATATGAATTTTATAGCAGAATATGGCAAGGTAGGGCTTACAAATATGGTGCCTGCTAGAATGCCTCCTGCAAGCGATGTGGCAAACCTTTCTATACTGGGGTATAATCCGAGAAAATACTATACTGGCCGCGGGCCGCTGGAAGCAGCAAATATGGGCATAGATCTTAAGGATAATGAGGTTGCTTTCAGGTGCAATCTTGTGACTATTTCAGACGAGAGAATGGCAGATTACAGCGCAGGCCATATATCCAATGAAGAGGCGAAATCCATAATAGAAGAATTGAATTCAAAATTAGGCGCAGAGGATATAAAATTTTATCCCGGCATAAGCTACAGGCATCTTGTTGTTTTTAAGTGCAGCGATAATGAAGAACAGAAAGGTTTTGTAAATGCAAAGTGTCTACCGCCGCATGACATAGCTGGAAAAAAAATAGACAGATTTTTTCCTTCAAGGACCCCTCAGGCAGAAGTATTGAGAAGATTAATGGATGAATCCAGAAAAATTCTGGCTGATCATGAAGTCAACAGGGTCAGGCTGGATTTAAAAGAAAACCCAGCGAACATGATTTGGCTCTGGGGCCAGGGCATAAAGCCTTTTATGCCTAAATTTTCAAAGCTTTACAACGTGGAAGGCTCTATTATTTCAGCAGTTGACCTTATAAAAGGCATAGGCAGGATAATAGGCCTGGATGTAATAGATGTGCCTGGCGCAACAGGTTATTATGACACAAATTATTTGGGAAAGGCGGAATATGCGATTGAATCCCTAAAGAAAAAGGATTTTGTATTTGTGCATGTGGAAGCGCCTGACGAAGCAGGGCATAACGGAGACCTGAGAGAAAAGATTTACAGCATAGAGAAGTTTGATAAGTTTGTAGTGGGTACGATACTGAGTCATTTTAAGTCTTCAAAAGAGGAGTCCAGGATCCTTGTCCTGTATGACCATGCAACGCCAGTGGCGATAAAGACTCATGCCAGGGACCGCGTATGTTTTGCCATGTACGGCACTGATATTGAGCATGGAGATATTAAACATTTTAATGAAAAGGAAGCCCGCCTCAGCAAATTCCGCATAGATAAGGGCCATGAATTAATGGAATTTTTTATTAGATAAACTATTTACAAGGTGTATTATTTAAATAGTTAGGTTACGTTTTAATTATATTA
>CAKKRB010000148.1 GCA_919902485.1 Omnitrophica bacterium GWA2_41_15
GCGTCTTCATCAGGTATCTCTATGCCGAATTCCTCTTCAAGCGCCATTACAAGCTCTACTGTATCAAGAGAATCCGCTCCCAGATCGTCTATGAAAGATGCCTCAGGGGTTACTTCTTCTGCTTTTACGCCAAGCTGTTCTGCTATTATTGATTTTACTTTTTCAGCAACTGCCATATAATAATCCTCCTTGTTATTTGCCTTTAAACTACATAACCATCCCGCCGTCTACCTGTATCACCTGGCCTGTTATATATGAAGAGCTTTCGCTCGAAAGAAATAGAGCTAAATCCGCAACATCCTTTGCTTCGCCAAACCTTGCAAGCGGTATCACAGAAAGCATCTTTTTCTGGACATCCTCAGGCAATCTGGCTGTCATATCTGTCTTTATAAAGCCAGGGGCTATCGCATTCACGCATATATTGCGCGAGGCAAGCTCTTTTGCCACGCTTTTTGTAAGCCCTATTATGCCTGCCTTTGAAGCTGCATAATTCGCCTGGCCAGCATTGCCCATTATTCCAATGATAGATGCAAGATTTACCATCTTGCCAAAACGCTGCTTCAGCATAACCATGGAAACAATCTTGGTGCAGACAAAAGTTCCTTTAAGGTTTACCGCTATTACCTTATCCCAGTCTTCTTCCGACATCCTGAGAAGAAGATTGTCTTTTGTTATGCCGGCATTGTTAATAAGTATATCTACTTTATTAAATTTGTCAAGAATTTTATCCACCATATCCTGGACCTGATTAAGGTCAGTGACATCTGCTTTAAAAGCGAGGCTTTGCCTGCCCAATTCCTCAATCTCTTTGGCGGTCTTCTGAGCCTCTTCCAGATTTACATCGCATATGGCTATATTTGCTCCTTCTTTTGCAAAGAGCATGGCTATTTCCTTGCCAATACCCCTGGCCCCGCCAGTTATAATAGCTACCTTGCCTTCTAAAGCTAATTCGCACATACCATTCCTCCTGTATTGTATACCTATTCCACCCCGTAGGTGGACATGCATGTCCACCTACGGGGTGGAATAAAGATTATTTATATCCTCCATGGTTTCTATGTTATAAACTGTTAATTCCGGATTTATCCTGCGCAATAAACCTTTAAGCACTTTTCCAGGACCTATTTCAAAAAATGCGGCCACGCCTTGCTGGCTGATCCTTCTCACTGATTCTTCCCATCTGACAGGGTTGTATACTTGTTTTACCAGGTTTTCCTTAATCTCTTCCGCGCTTTTTTCATAATCAGCTGTTACATTGGCCACAACAGGAATTCCTGGGTTTGAAAATTTTGTCTTATCAAGCTCTTTTTTAAACTCTTCCGCTGCATCTTTCATAAAAGAAGAATGAAAAGGCCCGCTTACGTTTAAAAGAATGCATTTTTTTGCGCCTTTCTGTTCAGCCAGGGCCATGGCCCTTTGAACAGATTCTTTTTTTCCTGATATCACTATTTGTCCCGGCGAGTTAAGATTTGCTATCTCAGCCTTGCTCTCCTTGCAAACCTCCTGCAGGTCCTCAGCAGAAACTCCAAGTATAGACGCCATTACGCCTGGATTTTTTAAAGCTGCCTTTTCCATTAATTCTCCTCTATGCCTCACTAGACGCACAGCATCTGAAAATTCCAATACACTGCTTGCAACTAATGCGCTATATTCTCCGAGACTCAACCCAGCGCAACATACTGGCTCTGCCTTCAGCGTAGGGGACGGTTTCAAACCGTCCCCTACAGCTTCTAATACCCGCAAAGCTGCTATACTCGTAACTAAAATTGCTACCTGGCTGTTCGCTGTCTGAGTTAATTCTTCAATCGGGCCTTCAAAACAAAGCTTTTTCAAATTCATGCCCGGCAATATCTTTTCTGCCTGGTCAAAAACAGCTTTTGCTTCTGGAGAATTATCATATAAATTCCTGCCCATTCCCACATACTGCGATCCCTGGCCAGGAAATATATAACAAACATTCTTTACCATTTGATAACTACAGCCCCGTATGTTAAGCCTGCGCCAAATGCAACAAGCGCAATATGATCACCTTTTTTAACCCTGCCTTCTTTATTTGCCTCTGCAAGCGCTACCGCAGTTGAGGCAGAAGACATATTGCCGTATTTTTCTATATTCATAAAAATCTTTTCTTCAGGAAGCCCCATCTTCTTTGCAACTGCCATGAGTATCCTTATATTCGCCTGATGAGGTATCAATAAATCTATTTCATTGCACAGTAGGCCTGCCTTTGTAATCGCCTTATTGGCTGCATCAGCCATTACCTTCACAGCCAATTTGAATACCTCATTGCCTTCCATTTTCAGAAAATGCAATTTATTTTTAACAGTCTCTTCTGTCGCAGGCATCCTGGAACCCCCGGCAGGAAGTTTTAAAAGATTCCAGCCTGAACCGTCGCATCCTATAAAATAAGAAATAATTTTTCTATCATTTGCTTTCCCGATAACGCACGCGCCTGCCCCGTCTCCGAACAATACGCAGGTTGACCGGTCTGTCCAGTCGACAAGGCTGGTCATTTTTTCGCTGCCTATAACCAGCACATTCCTGTAAAGCCCTGAGTCCACAAATTGTTTCGCAGTGACTATGCCGAATACAAAACCTGAACAGGCAGCATTGATATCAAACGCAGCCGCATTACAAGCGCCTATCTTATCCTGGATTACGCAGGATGTGGACGGGAATGCCATATCGCCTGTTACTGTGGCAGTAATAATTAAATCTATATCTTCGGGTTTCAGTCCTGCGTCTTTTATAGCGAGCCTGGCTGCCTCCACCCCTAGATCGCTGGAAGCGCACTCTTTGGCTGCAACCCTTCTCTCTTTAATTCCGGTCCTGGTCATTATCCATTCATCAGAGGTCTCCACCATCTTTTCCAGATCTTTATTTGTCAGCTTCCTGGGTGGGAGATAACAGCCTAACCCGAGTATGCCAGCCTGTTCCATTATTTCTCCTTCCTGATAGTAATCGCTTCTATTATGCGCTGATTTACGTTCTTAACAACCTCTTCCCCTGCCACCCTGACAGCATTTTTTATCGCCTTTGGGGTCGAGGAACCATGCCCTATTATGCAAACCCCGTCTATTCCTAGAAGGGGAGCTCCTCCGTATTCAGCGTAATCCATTTTTTTCTTCATTGACCTGAAAGAATTTTTTGCTAAAATTGCGCCTATCGCGGATAATAGATTGCTTTTCAATTCTCTTTTAAGCAATTCTCCAAACGCATGCGCAACGCTTTCAGTTACCTTCAAAGCCACATTCCCTACAAGCCCGTCGCACACAATCACATCGCAGTCTCCTACAAAAAAATCCCTGCCTTCCACATTGCCTATAAAATTAAGGCCTGAAGATTCAAGAAGGGCATAGGCCTCTTTTAAAGAACCAGTGCCTTTTGATTCCTCTTCTCCTACGTTTAAAAGCCCTACCCTGGGGCATTTCTTATCAAGGATATGTTCTGAATAAGCGCTTGCCATAATGCCGTATTGCAGAAGATGCGAAGGCTTGGCATCTATGTTTGCTCCTCCGTCTATCATTACCATAGGGCCCTTAAGAGTGGGCATTACAA
>CAKKRB010000149.1 GCA_919902485.1 Omnitrophica bacterium GWA2_41_15
ATATATTCGCAAAACTTCCTGAATCCAGGATGAGAGGCTACAAACCCGGCAGGTTTAGCTTTAATGTAAAGGGAGGCCGGTGCGAGGCATGCCAGGGCGACGGCATAAAACAGATAGAGATGCATTTTCTGCCTGATGTGTATGTGACCTGCGAAGTGTGCAGCGGAAGGCGCTATAATCATGAAACCCTGCAGGTCCTTTATAAAGGCAAATCCATTGCAGATACGCTTGAAATGACAGTGGAAGACGGCATAGAACTTTTTAAGAACATCCCCCGTATATATCAGAAATTAAAAACGCTTTGCGACGTAGGGCTCGGATATATACAGCTTGGCCAGTCAGCTACAACCCTTTCAGGGGGAGAGGCTCAGAGGATAAAACTTGCTACTGAGCTGAGCAAAATCGGAACAGGCAAAACACTTTATATACTTGATGAGCCTACTACAGGGCTGCATTTTGCTGACATAGATAAGCTATTGAAAGTATTGCATGCGCTTGTCCAGGGAGGAAATTCTGTCTTAATAATAGAACATAACCTGGATGTCATAAAATCTTCAGATTACATCATAGACCTTGGGCCTGGCGGAGGAGACGAGGGCGGTAAAATAGTAGCCTGTGGCACGCCTGAAGAAATAGTAAAAATCCCATCGTCGTATACCGGTCAATATCTGAAAGAATATCTTTAACCTATTTGCGTTAATTCACAAAACGAGTATGACTCGTTTTGTGAATTAACGAATTTTTATTTTTTTTATTTTTTTATTTTTTTCTTGAACATTAATCTTATCAATGTTATATTTATATTCAAGATGCGAGCTATTAAATATATATTTATTACTATATCCGCTATATTAGTATTATATACCTCTCTAAATGCCGAAGAGAATTCGGATTTTAGCCTTGGTAAAAAATCCTTCCAGGATGGTTTCTACGAAGTCGCAGCCAAATCATTGGAGAAATTCTTATCAGAAAAACCAGAAGGTCCTGACATCTTAGATGCGCGGCTGTTATTAGGCGAGTCTTGTGTTCATTTGAACAGGTTCAGCGACGCTATGGCGCAGCTGGATTCTGTCATTAATTCAGAAGCAAAACCTGATATGAAAGATGAAGCCGCATACTGGAAATCCGAGATATATTTCAGAACCAGGGATTTTGAAAAAGCGAGAGAACTTTACAGCGCTATTCTGGACAGGTCACCTTCCTCGAATTACGCGCCTTATGTGAAATACGCATATGCATGGTCCCTGTACGAGGAAAAAAAATACCAGGAAGCCCTTGATAAATTTTCCGCGTTTCTTTCTGAATACCCAAAGAGCGAATTAAAAGAAGATTCTGAAGTAAAAATAGGCGAAATACTTTACAGGCTTAAAAAATACGATCAGTCAAGGGATATGTTGTCCAAATTCGTCCAGGAAACAAAGGATACTAAAAAGGCGAAGCTCGCGTATTTTTATATAGGCGAAAATTATTATTACCAGGGAGATTATAAAAACGC
>CAKKRB010000150.1 GCA_919902485.1 Omnitrophica bacterium GWA2_41_15
ATACATATTATAAGTTGTAAAAGTATTGACAATACAACTTATATAGTGTATAATTAGGGTGTATGAGAAAAAAAGATATCAGAAAATATCAGGATACTGTGCTGAGGGCCCTTGCCGGGAAAATAGATGATTTTTATCTTGCAGGCGGGACAGCCCTGTCTTTATTTTATTTCCAGCACAGATTTTCTGTAGATTTAGATTTTTTTACGAATAGATTTTCGCAAGAACGGATGGAAGATATCATTAGCTATTTAAAAAGCAGCGTTAAAAAAAGAATACAGTTAATAGGTAGAAATCCGGGAGGAAAGAAGGCAGCAATGTTTGTGTACAGCATCTATTTTACCAAGAATAATATTTTGAAAATGGATTTTGTTGAAGATGTAATAGGGCTTATAAAGTCAACAAAGCTTGTGGAGGGAATAAGAGTTTTGTCTTTAGAGGATATTTATTTGAGAAAACTTTATGCAGTAAGCGGAGCAGTATCAATCAAAGACGCTGTTGGCAGGGATAAGTTTTCAGGAGGAAGAATGGAATCGAAAGATCTTTTTGACCTTTATTATCTTTCCAATACATTTATGACTATCTCTAAATTTGTGAAGAAATACGGAAATTCTTTGATGATAGAAGGGCTGGTGCAGTGGTTCAGGATGTACGACAGAATGGAAATGATGAATGGGGTTATGATGCTGGATACGGACAAGGAAATAGATTACAGAAAAATAGAAAATCATATCAAGGCAGAGATAGACAAACTTATTGAGAGTCAGGTGGGTGAAATATGAAAACTGTAAAAAATGATTGGTTATGGGATAGAAACATAACCATCCGGCAAGCAAAGAAAATATTAAACGATGCTGGGGATAAAAGATTTATAATGATGGCGTCTTTATTGTTGAGCCGCAAGAATAATCCAAAGGAGGTTTTTAAAGAGTACTTAGGTACTGTTTTATTCTGCAAGCACTGGCCTGGAATTAAAAAGAAAATGCGGCAGGATAAATGGGGCCAAGCAAGGGTTGTTTTCTGGCAGGCTATATATGAAAATCTTCTTGCCAAATATAAAGAAAAAGGTATAAAATTTAGGAACCATAATAGCATAGCCAAAGATGCTTTATGCGAAACAACAGGGAAAGAGGTTAAAAGAATGAGGTTGGGAAAGAAACTATCTCAGAAGCAGCTTGCCAGGAAAATGGGTATTTCACAGCAACTGGTGTCTCGGATTGAAAAAGGCAGGGAAAACATATCGCTTATTACGTTGAAGAGAATCTCTGAAGCGATAGGCAGCAAAGTGGAAATTATTTTCGTTGCTTAGCAATAATATTTGACAATCAGGCTTTATTGTGCTACATTTATTTCGTTTAACATAATCGGCATCATTATTAAAAAGGAGGGTGCAAATGGCACAAGGTTATTGTGTGAAGTGTAAGGCGAAGAAGGAAATGAAAGACGCAAAAGAAGTTACGATGAAGAACAAAAGAAAAGCAATGAAGGG
>CAKKRB010000151.1 GCA_919902485.1 Omnitrophica bacterium GWA2_41_15
ACGCCAAATTTGCGAAGCAAATTTGATACTGAGGCAGCGTAAAGAAATGCGAGCAAATCGAGCATTTTAGCTGCCGAAGTACCTCCAAAACATTTAATTACATGAAACCCTTCTTCAAAAAAACCTTATATATAGCAGCTATATTTATTATAATAGGGCTGACTTTTCTGGGATATACTTATACTGCCTGGAATCTGAAATCATTTGTCGCAAAGGAACTTGAAAAAAGTTTCGGGGCAAAGCTTTCCATCGCTCATATGAGGATGAGTTTTCCGCTTTGCCTTCAGCTGAAGGGCGTAAAGATAAGCGATACGATATCTATCGCAAAGGTACATATCTATCCGAGCCCTGCGTCGGCATTTTTGAAAAAGACTTTCATATTCTCGAGTATAAAAGTACTCGAGCCTGTTATAAGGATTAAAAAAGGCCACTATCAAAGCTTTGCGGGCTTCGCGCAGTTTAAGAACGATGCAATAAATCCGTCTTCAAAGAGTTCAAAAACTGTATTTTTTGTCTCCAGGATAGATGTGGAAAATGCCACTGTTATTTATGAGGATGAGGCTGGGGCTGTAATAGAGCTCGTTAAAATAAACGCTAATCTTAAAAGCCCTTACGCATATCTTATGGCAGGCAGGCTTTTGAATTTTAACGCATCCGGCTTTATTAAAAATAAAGATTCAGAGATACTTTCGCCTGTATATCTAACAGGCTGGATAAAAGGGGATTATACAGTTAAAGCAAAACTCAAGGCGCAGGATGTGGGGCTCACAGCGCTTGGACCTGTGTATGAAAAATACCTGAAACAAAAGGTTGAAAAGGGCAGTTTGGACCTTACCAGTAGAATTTTCGTTTCAAAAAATGATTTAAAAGCTGATTGCTTTTGCAGGATAAATGATATAATATTAAAAGACACAGCCTCTAAACTATCTATGCCTTTAATAGCGAGTTTTATTTTAGGTTTTGACTTTAAAGATAAAGCAATAAAGATCGATAATCTACAGACTAATTTATTTAGTTTACTTTTCAAGAAATCCTGACTTTTTATGGTGGGTGTAGCTCAGTTGGATAGAGCACTTGCCTGTGGCGCAAGTGGCCGGGGGTTCAAATCCCCTCATCCACCCCAATTTTCGGCCGGGGCCGGTTTCGGCAATAAATCTATAGGGATAACTATAAGAAATAAAAAGAGTTCGGTCAAATAATAAAAAGTTCGAGCCGATAATTTTTAAAATTGCTCTTTTAGCCGCAGGCGTTTCCTGCCGAGCGACATAACTTGCTTGATTACAGGTAGATACAAAGTTTTTGGAGGGTTCGAGCCACCCGCCACTCCCTTTCTCTATCTCGCCCAATTTTTCCTTGAGCAACTGCTTATCATTGAGTATCTTTGCCTTTTTAATCTTGTAATCTTCCTGTGATATTTCCTGTTCTACAAATAAGTCAATCAGCCGCTCCATCTTTTTATCAAGTTCAGAGATTTTATCCTGCACCTGGCGAGATAGAGAAAG
>CAKKRB010000152.1:0-5365 GCA_919902485.1 Omnitrophica bacterium GWA2_41_15
TTGCGTTTTCTGCTGATATCTCCGCCGTAACATTTTGCAGTTACGTTTTTACTCATCGCCCTGACTGTTTCCCTTGCCACTACATTATTTCCTATTGCTGCTTGTATCGCTACTTCAAACATCTGCCTGGGGATAAGCTCTTTGAGCTTCGCCGCAAGTATCCTGCCTCTATATTGAGATTTCTCCTTATGAACAATCGAGGAAAGCGCGTCGCAAGGATCACCATTTATCAATATATCAAGTTTTACAAGATTTCCGGGCCTGTATTCGCTCACCTCATAATCCAAAGAGCCATACCCTCTGGTCATAGACTTTATCTTATCATAAAAATCAACTATAAGTTCGGACAACGGCATTTGAAAAATAAGTTTTATCTTTTCCTGGGAAATATATTCTGTTGATTTGTATTCTCCGCGCCTCGATTTTGCAAACTCGATAACCATGCTTAATGTATCGTGAGGCACCATTATGTAGGTAGCTGCGAATGGCTCTGAAATCTCTTCTATATTCTGAGGCTCCGGTAATTTACTGGGATTGTCAACTTCTATGACTTTCCCCTTCTTGTCCTTAACCCTGTAAACAACGCTGGGCGTAGTAATGACGAGATTCAGGTCATATTCTCTTTCCAATCTTTCTTGGGCTATCTCCATGTGCAAAAGCCCGAGAAAACCAGCCCTGTATCCAAAACCTAATGACGGAGAATTTTCAGGTTCATATATAAATGAAGAATCGCTTAATTCTAATTTTTCAATGGCATTTTTGAGAAAATCAAAATCCTTTGCGTTCACAGGATAGATGCCGCAGAATACCATGGGCTTGAGCTGTTTATAGCCGATCAAAGGCTTATCTGCCGGCCGCCTGGCATCAGTAATAGTATCTCCGTTTTTTACATCCTTGGCTTTTTTTATCTGGCAGATAACGTAACCTACTTCTCCGCACGAAAGACTGTCCACAGGTTCCATCTGGGGCCTGAATATGCCTACATCCTGAACCTCGTATTTTTTAGAGCTGGCCATCATAAGTATATTCATCCCTTTTTTAATTACGCCATTTGCAATCCTTACGTAAACTATTACGCCCCTATAAGTATCATATGCTGAATCAAATAACAATGCCTGGAGCGTTTCGTCTTCACTTCCGCTTGGCGGAGGCACGTCCTTTATTATCCTTTCAAGCAGCTCCCTGGTTCCTGTGCCCTCTTTAGCGCTGGCTAGTATTATTTTATCATCCTCGACATTCAAAATGCCTTTTATCTCATTCTTGACTCTTTCAGGATCCGCGTTCTGCAGGTCGATTTTATTTATTACAGGGATTATAGTGAGCTTCTTATCAAGCGCGTGCTGTAGATTTGCGACTGTCTGGGCTTCTACGCCCTGGGCTGCGTCTACAAGAAGCACTGCGCCCTCGCAGGCTGATAAAGATTTTGAAACCTCATAGCTGAAGTCCACATGGCCAGGCGTATCAATAAGATTCAGCTCGTAGATATTTCCATCCGCTGCTTTATACGACATCCTCACAGCGCTGGCCTTGATAGTAATCCCGCGTTCACGTTCCAGGTCCATGTCATCCAGCAGCTGCTCTCTGAACTGCCTCTTGTCTACTGTATTAGTAAGCTGGATCAGCCTGTCAGCAAGCGTAGACTTGCCGTGGTCTATATGCGCAATAATACAAAAATTTCTTATTTTATCTCTATCCATAGCTTCTATTTCTGCTAATTCACAAAACAAGTCATACTCGTTTTGTGAATTAGCGGCAAAAAATCACATGCTTAAAGCGAGATTTTTTCCGAATTCCAGGTATTCTTTGGCTATTTTATTGCTGGAGGCTTCTGCGTAAATTCTCAATATTGGCTCGGTTCCGGATAATCTCAAAATCAACCAGCTGTTGTCGTTCATTATAAACTTATGGCCATCAAAAGATTTTACTTCTTTAACCAGTTTGCCGCAAACTTCCTGAGGAGGATTTGTCTTCAATAGTTCCATTAATTTTTTCTTTTTATCGTCAGCGTAATCCATGTCTATCCTCTGATAGCGAAACGCGCCGTATTCTTTTTCAATATCCTTTATTATCTGGAGTATGCTTTTTTTCCTGTAAGCCATCATTTCCACAAGCAGTACTCCCGGGAGCATGCCGTCCCTTTCAGGCATATAACCTTTTACCCCAATCCCTCCGGATTCTTCCCCTCCAATAAGTATATCTTTGTCAAGCATAAGCCTGCAGATATATTTAAATCCAACAGGAGTTTCATACATTTTCAAATTATATTTTTTGCAGATAAGGTCTATAAGGGTGGTATTTGAAACGGTCTTTACAACTCCGCCTTTCCATTTCCTGTCCTCTATGAAATGCAGCAACAACAAGGCCATTATCTGTCCTGCGCCCATGAATTTTCCACCCGGGATAACCGCGCCTATCCTATCCGCGTCTCCGTCGTTCACTATGCAGATATCATACTTTGCTTTTTTATCTTTCATTGCCAGGAAAGTCGCCTCCAGGTTTTTCGGGATAGGCTCAGGGTTTACCCCTCCGAATAAGGTATCTCTGCCGGTCCTCATCTGTGTGATTTTTATTTTTGTGCCTTTTAAAATCTCCGGGATATAACCATCCCCTACGCCGTGCATGCAATCAACCAGCATGTTTATTTTAGCGTTTTTCAAATACTTGAGGTCAATATAGGATTTCGCGAATTTCAGATAGTCTTTTCTCAGGTCGCTAAGCACTATCATGCCTGATTCCACACCCTTTTTAAATTCCATGGACTGCACGGGATTTTTAGCCAGCAGCGCTTCCACTGACTTTGTAATTCCTTCATCAGCAGTGCCCGCGTAAGGCGCTTTTATCTTCAGGCCGTTATAATAAGGCGGATTATGGCTTGCCGACAGCATCAGGCCTCCTGATAATTTTTTATTTTTTATTGCAAAGCTTACGAGCGGCGTAGGGACAGCCCTGTCTGAAAGCAATACCTTGATCCCGTTGCCTGCCAAAACTTCTGCCGCGAGTTCAGCATACTTCTCGGATAGAAACCTCCAATCATAGCCTATCACAAATGTAGGGGCGGGTTTTAAACCCGCCCCTACAAAATGGTCACTCACCGCCTGAGAAACTATCTTTAGATTATCAAATGTAAAATCCTGGGAAATTATTGCTCGCCAACCGTCTGTTCCGAATTTAATACCCATCTTTTCCCCTTTCCTTTCTATTGTATCCGTAGTTTTTTTACCGCTTCTTTTTTATCCTTCGCTCCAAAGAAATACGAGCCTGCCACGAGTATGTTCGCGCCTGCGTCAATAACTGATTTGGCGTTTTTATCGTTTATGCCGCCATCGACTTCAATGTCTCCGGAATATATTTTTCTAAGCGCTCTGACTTTTGGCAATATATTTTCTATAAAACTCTGTCCTCCGAACCCAGGGTGGACTGACATAAATAAAACCATATCCGCATCATCAAGTACGCCTTCTATGCACAAAGCTGAATCAGGATTCAAAGATATGCCTGCTTTTTTTCCAAACGACTTTATCTGCGCCAGCACCGCTTTCACGCGGACTTCATCTATTTTATCAGTAGTCTTGGACATTCCTTTTTTTAAACCTTGAGCATTGAACCTAGGGGCAGGTTTCAAACCCGCCCCTACATAGGCTTCAGCATGTATCATAATAATATCGCTTCCTGCTTCTGAAAACTCTTTAATAAACTTATGCGGCTCCTCTATCATTAAATGCACGTCCAGAACCATCCTGGTGCATCTCCTGACTGCCTCAACTATCAAAGGCCCTATTGTAATATTAGGGACAAAATGGCCGTCCATTACATCAATGTGTACCAGGTCAGCTCCGGAATCTTCGACCTTTTTTATTTCATCTTTAAGGATCGCAAAATCAGCTGACAATAAGCTTGGCGCAACCAGTATTTTTTTATTCATACGCACCTCTTATAAATCTATTCCCTTTTCTATTTCTTTCTGTTCCGCATCTCCCAGCGCTCCTATTATAGCTATATTCAATCCAGAGGTATTGAAAATCTTATTTGCCACATTCTTTATATCTTCGGCTGTAACAGCCTCTATCTTTTTGATTATCTCTTCTCTATCCGGAAGTTTATTGAGAGAAACCACATGCTCGCCCAGCCAGAGCATGCGCTCTACTGTGTCTTCCAGGGCCATTAAAAGCTGGACCTTAAAAAATTCTTTTGCCCTTTTAAGCTCGCCTGCTGTTACATATTCTTTTTTTATTTCCCTTAATTCTTTCAATATGCAGCTGATAGCCTCTCCCGCCTTTTTATGCTCTGTCCCTGCATGCACCACAAACGCGCCTGTGTCAGCGTATTTCTTTACCTCTGCGCCAATCTCGTAAGCAAGGCCTTTCTTCTCTCTTATGTTCTCAAATAACCTGGAAGACATGTTGGCGCCTAAAATAATATGCAAAAGGCTGAGGGTGTACCTATCACTGTGATTCCTTCCAAAAGAATGCAGACCTATGCACAGATGCGCCTGCTCAGTATCTTTATGCAAAATCTTTATACGCGGTTTTGACTGGTTATTATGAAAAACGCTTACGGGTATTGCTTTTCCCTTGGTTTTGTTTTTAAATATTTTTTTAATCTTTGATTCCAGATTGTCATGTTTAAGATTTCCGCATAAAACAACAGTTATGTTCTCATGTATGTAATTTATGTTTCTATATTCTACTATATCGTTTCTTAATATGGCGCTTACTGAATCAATACTGCCGGCTATGGGCAGCCCAAGCATATTCCCCGGCCACATTATCTCAGCCAGGATATCGTGAACATGGTGATTCGGAAGGTCCTGATACATCCTTATTTCTTCTGTTATAACTCCTCTTTCGCGCTCAACCTCTTTATGATCAATGCTTGCGTTTAAAACCATGTCGGACAAAACATCCAGGGCTATATCGCTGTGCTTAAAGCTCATCTTTGCCAGGAAACAGGACATTTCTTCAGACGTAAACCCGTTTAAAGATCCCCCTCTGCCTTCAATATCTTCCTTAAGCTTTCTGTAGTTTCTAGAAGAAGTCCCTTTAAAAAGCATGTGTTCCAGAAAATGCGAAACTCCGGAGTTGCGCGCGTCTTCGTTTCTTGAACCTGTTTTAATCCAAATGCTGATTGCCAGGGATTCCATTCCAGGCATATGGTTTGTTACAAGCTTCAGGCCGTTATCAAATTCTGTCTTTTTGTACATGTCTATCCGTAGGGGGCGGTTTGAAACCGCCCCCTACATATTATGCAAATCAAGATAATTTTGTAGAATTAATTGCGCCGCTATTTTATCTATATTTTTTTTGCGTTTTTCCCTGGACATGTCTGCCTCCAGAAAAATCCGCTCGCCCTGCGCGCTGGTAAGGCG
>CAKKRB010000152.1:5465-7935 GCA_919902485.1 Omnitrophica bacterium GWA2_41_15
TCTTTTACTTCCTGCGCCCTGTTCTTATTGCAGACAAGGGTGCCTGATTTTGTCTGGACTATTATTATATCCTTAAGCCCGATTACGCCTATCTTATGGTCTTTATCTCCGACTATGATAGAATCTTTTACATCTATCAGGCTGGAATTTGAAAGTATGACATTCCCGTCTGAATCCTTATCGTATATCTCTTCAATGCTTGACCACGAGCCTATGTCCACCCAGTCAAATCCTGATTTAACGCAGAATATCCTGCCCCGCTCATTTTTTGAAACAGGCTCCATGATAGCATAGTCTACGGAAATAGGGTTTAGTTTAGCGTATTCATTCTCAAGCCTTATGGAATAGCCTGCTTTTCCTTCTAGCCTCAAGGTGTCTTCAAGGCTGTAATAAAGGTCCGGCATATGCTTTTTCATCATGTTTAATATAGAACCTGTCTTCCATACAAATATGCCGCTGTTCCATAAATAGTTTTTCTTCTTGAAAAGCAGTTCTGCCTTTGCCTTTTTTGGTTTTTCAATAAACCTTTTCACTCCGCAGTACCCTTTAAAATCTTTGCCTGTTTCAATATAACCGTAACCAATAGACGCATATCTAGGTTTTATGCCCAGGGTGACAAGGCATGATTCAGAGTTAGCGATTCTTTCAGCAAAGATCAGGTCTTTAAAAAATGCCTTTGAATTTTTTATAATATGGTCTGCGGGCAGAAGCACCATTGCCACATCCCCGAATCTTTTTTCCAGGGCAAGCGCGCTCAGGCATGCAGCAGGCGCAGTATCCTTGCCCATGGGTTCCAGTATAATATTTTCTTTTTTAAGCATCCCTATATAAGGTTTCAGGCTGGAAAATTGACTTTTTGTAGTTACGAGAAGTATATTTTCCAGGGGGAGATTTTCTTTCAGCCTCTTTATAGTCTCCTGGATCATTGCATTTCTGGTGCCGAGAGAGATTACGTGCTTTGCCTTTCCACGCGTGCTCTTTGGCCATAATCTTTCGCCCTTGCCGCCTGCCATTATAACCGCATACATAGTTTAAGCCCCCTTAATATTTCTTACAAAATTCCCTACTTTTTTGACCAAATCTTTTTTGCCGATATTTTTCTCTATAATTTTCACAATAGCGCTTCCTATAATAGCGCCGTCAGCGGCTTTTTGAACTTCTCTCACCTGTTCTTTGGTGGAGATTCCAAAACCAACACAGATTGGTATTTTAGCCATATTCTTTATATTCTTTAGACTTGCCCCAAGTTTCTTTGGTAACTTTTTTCTTGCGCCTGTTGTTCCTGTAAGAGAAACGTAATATATAAAGCCTGACGAGGCGCTAGAAACTTTTTTTATCCTATCGATAGAGCTTGTAGGCGCCAAGAGATGTATTATTGAAAATTTATTTTTCTTTGCAATTTTACAAAGCCCTTTTGATTCTTCTGGAGGCAGGTCAGGAATAACAACTCCGTCAATTCCGCTGGATACAGCGGAATTGACAAACCTTTCAAGCCCGTAATGAAAAACCAGGTTGTAATAAATCAGAAAAACTATAGGGGTTTGTATCTGCAATCTGGCATTTCTAACCAGATTAAAAACCCTGGTTAATGTTGTTTTGCTCTTCAGGCCGCGTTCAGATGCCTTCTGTATTGTAGGGCCGTCCGCGATAGGGTCAGAAAAAGGCACGCCAAGTTCAATAATATCCGCACCCTGTTTAGCTAATTCAAATATTAATTTTTTTGTAATGGCCAAAGACGGGTCTCCGGCCATGACAAAGGGTATAAATGCCTTTTTACCTTGTTTTCTCAATTCTTTAAATTTTTTATCAATGCGATTTAGCATAAAAACCTTAAACCTTTAACTATATCCATATCCTTATCTCCTCTACCAGACAAACATACCGCGATGATTTTATCTTTGCTTAATTTCGGCGCTAATTTCTTTACTGCATAATAGATCGCATGGCTTGACTCCAGAGCAGGTATTATGCCTTCCATCTCAGTAAGCATCTTAAATCCTTCAAGCGCTTCTTTATCTGTAACAGAAACATATTCAGCCCTCTTTGTGTCTTTATAATAAGAATGTTCAGGCCCTGTTCCAGGATAATCAAGGCCTGCTGATATTGAATGCGCTATTCTCACCTGGCCGTCTTTATCCTGCAATAGATAGCTTTTAGTTCCATGCAAAATTCCTACAGACCCTTTACAAAGACTCGCTCCATGTTTTTCAGTATTAAGCCCTAATCCGCCTGCTTCCACTCCGATAAGCTTTATACCTGTTTTAAAAAATGGGTGAAAAAATCCCATTGCATTGCTGCCGCCGCCAACGCACGCAACCATATAATCAGGAAGAGCTTTTTCGTATTTCATAAACTGCTTTTTTGTCTCCCTGCCTATTATTGATTGGAAATCCCTAACTATCATTGGATACGGGTGCGGGCCTATGGCAGAGCCTATGACATAATATGTAGTCCTTACATTCGTAACCCA
>CAKKRB010000153.1 GCA_919902485.1 Omnitrophica bacterium GWA2_41_15
ATTCTTATTGGCCCTTATGCTGTAGCTTGTTGCGTCATTTAAAGTCCTTACTGACGTAATGGTATCTGTCCATTTCTGCGCTAACATAAAGTAATAATAATCAACTGCTAGTGTCAGGTCCTGCAAAGGAACAACTGATGCCATTAGATTGATTGTGCTGCCGTTTGAATCTACGCCGTCGTTATTGTTGTCAAAAATCTGATTTGCAATAATTCCGTGCGTCTGGTCTTCAAACGAGGTGTCCCATGCTTTATACTTGGATTCACCTGTGTCATCATCTGCGCCGCTAGTACCTGTCTTGTCGCCAGAACGATAGCTGTATCTTGCCGCAACTTTAGGTGACCATTTGTAATCAATCGCATATGATGCGCCTATGTCAGCTGCCCATGCAGACCTGTCAAGTTTTTCTCCGCTAACAACATAATCACCTTTCTGCATTGCAAGTTCTGCATCCACTACTAACTTGGATATAGGCTCTAAGCTTCCTCTTGCACCATATGTATAAATCTGATTTGTCTCTAGCGTAGATGATCTGGCACTGTTGGCAAACGCATAAGCTTCTACTTCTGAATTATACTTGTCAAGCTTATACGCTGCATTGACACCGGTTAAATTTGTGTCATCGTTGGTTCTGTCTGTTCCAATAGTGCCTGCTGTAATCTTCGCAAATATAATATCCAGCACTAAAGGATTGTAATCCAATGTTGCTTTTACTGCGTCAAAAGCTTTTCTTACAGAAAGATCATCTGCAAATATAGCATTATTTACTGCTGTATCATTGCTATCAGGATCCCCAACAACCAAGCCATTGCCGAATCTGAGATTCTGCCTTCCAATAATCAGAGTCAGAGGAGCATAAAACATCTCTTTCATCTTTATGGAAGCAAGGTCTAAGGCAATTTCTGTTGTATTTGCAGCTTCAACTTCTGCTTCTGAACCCCAATCCCTTTCGTTGAGTAATCTTACGCTAGTAGACACATTATCAGTCAGATCTGCATCTATCTGGACTCTTGCAGTTGACGTGAACCATGTATCTTTATCCTGCGTGCCACTCACGTAATTATTGAAATCGTAGTTATTTCTGTTTATCATCTTTGAATCAATATCACCGCTGACCTTTACGTTCTGCACTTCTGCGAACGCTGGGACAGCAATGAGAGCTACTATCGCTAGTATACTCATTAATTTTAAGAATCTACTCATTTACTTTTCCTCCTTGGGAAATTGTACGGAACGGTTTCAAACCGTTCCGTACGCTATATTCTAACTAGGTTTTACCTACGAATTCCTCTCTATGATATATCGCTATATTATTTTGGCTGCTTCTGCTTAAAAGTTTCACCTCCCTCCCTTGCATAGATTAAAGCTGCCTATAGCGGTATACGCTTACTTTGTAAACGTTTTCCTTCTTCTGCACAATGTAGGGCGGGTTTAAACCCGCCCTACATTATTAAAAAGTATACCTTATATATATAGAAATGTCAAGAATTTTTGCTACTTTGAACTGGATTTTTCTGGCTTTATCGGCCTTGATTTAGGCGAAAGCGCTACGGTAACTAAGCTCTTCCCGCCCTGGGGCTGTATGGTGATTATACAGCTTTCTTCTGAATTATCGTAGTTCATGACCTTTCTTTCATATTCTATAATATTTACCAGAGACCAGTTAAACGAAGCCATCTGTTCTTTATAAAATACAAGCACCTGCTCTGCGTTTTGTCCGCCGTAATATTTCAATAAAGCAACCCTGCTCTTATCATTCTGGAAAGCAAAAGATTCTTTGTCTAAAAGCTTGAATCCCGCGGGAACAGGAATGTCTTCAAACTTAAGGATAGGCGCTACTGAAAGCGACACCTTGTTTTGTTCAGCATTGCCTGTTGATTCGTTTTGAGGAAACGTGGCGCAGCCGGCCAGAAATAAAATCACTAAACAAGAACTAAGAACTTTATTCATATTCTGCCTCCTGTTCTCTAATGCTTTATATATAAGAATACTACAATAAATTTATCCTGTCAAGTTAACGCGAAGCTCACTGCGTTCGCTTCGCTACTCCGGCTGTTCGCTTCGCTACTCCGGCTGTTCGCTTCGCTACTCCGAAGGTGTAATGGAGTA
>CAKKRB010000154.1 GCA_919902485.1 Omnitrophica bacterium GWA2_41_15
GAAGCGACACCCCAGAGGCCTGCCAATGAAGGTGTAATAACTAAAGAGAGGGCAATCCTGATGATAGGACAAGGCGCATTTATCGCTATATGCAGCCTTTTAGCTTTTAGTTTTGTCCTCTTTGTGGAGAAAGAAGGCATAGAACGCGCCAGGACAGCTGCCTTTATTGTCCTTTCTTGCAGCCAATTATTTCATTCCTTTAACTGCCGGAGCATGACTGAATCTTTATTTAAGATAGGGGTGTTTACTAATAAGAAATTGATTCTGGCCACAGGGGTGTCATTCTTATTACAGATGGCAGCGGTCTATGTGCCGTTTGCGCAAAAGATATTTAAAACTGAACCTCTTGGCGCGCTGGATTGGTTTCTTGTAATTACCATCTCTTCCTTTCCGCTCTGGGCAATGGAGGTAGTCAAAATATTAAATAAGAAGGGTAAGTTTATTCGCGAAGGACATTCTTTTAATAGAGTCAGTATAAAAATTTGAAAAAGGAGGAAAGCTGAAATGAAAAAAATGATATTTTTGTTAAGCGTCTTAATGGTAATCATGGTTTCTGGCTGCGCTACCGAACAAGGAGGCAGCGGCGGTGGTTACGAAAGGCCATCGGGTCATCAAGGCCACCAGCATTAATTTTAAGAATATAAAGAACAGGGTTCTTTCAAAAATGGCTTGACATAGGGTAGGGGAGTATGGTATACTTATATTGAAAGGAGGAATAGGATATGAAGCAGATAACTACACATGAAAATCAGCTAGAATACCTTAAAAAGATCGAGGGTCAGGTAAGAGGCATACAGAGGATGATTGAGGATAAGAGGTACTGTGTAGATATACTCACCCAGATACAGTCTATTATCGGCGCGCTCTACAGGGTAGAAAACGAGATATTCAGGAAGCATACTGAAGGGTGTGTGGTAAATGCCCTGAAGGGAAGATCTGAAAAGGAGAAACAGGAAAAGATAGATGAGATTATAGGATTAATCTCAAAATTCAGGAGGGGGACATGAAAACCATTTATTTAGTTATTCTGGGATTAGCGGTGTTTACTTTGGTTAGTTCTGGCGCAGTATTTAGCATGTCTTGTTGCGCTCATGCCAGCGAGGGAAGCGATAGCCAGACAGCGCAGGAAAAATCAACAGCTGTTGATGCGGGCAATAAAATCTGTCCTGTTACAGGAGAAAAGATTGATGAAGCCTCAAAGGCAACCTATGAATTTGAAGGCAAGATTTATAATTTTTGCTGCGCAATGTGCATCGATGAATTTAAAAAAGAGCCGCAGAAGTATATTGATAAGGTGGACGAGGAGCTGCAGGTCGATAAAGGCGTAAAATAAGCATATCGACTCCGTGAGTC
>CAKKRB010000155.1:0-2264 GCA_919902485.1 Omnitrophica bacterium GWA2_41_15
GAATCTGATATGTTTGTCGCAAATCTTTTAAAGGAAAAAATAGGCCTGGAAGTGGAGATAGAGAGATTTAAGAACGAGGTGGCTCCGAAAGACCAGGAGATATCCAGGCTGAAAACTGAAACCGTGGATAGGGATTTAAAAATAGCTAAATTGCAGGAAGAAAAAAATGCGGTTGAGCAGAAATTTAGGAATTCCGAACAGGTTGCCCAGATACTTAGCAGCGACATTCTGAAAGAGAAAGACTTGAACAAAGAGGATAAGGCAGTGTCTGAAAAGATTGCCATGGAAAATAATGCCCTGAAATCCAGGGTATCTGAATTTGAAGAGATAGCAGAAGAATACAATAGTCTATTAGCTGAGAAAGACAGCATGAGGGCAAGGATTGCCAGGCTTGAGAACGATGTGGAATCAAGGGATCAGGAAATAAATAAATTCAAAGTCGCTCTTCAGGAAAGCGCAGTGAAGTCCCAGGAGATGAGGGCAGAGGCATACTACAGCCCTGAAGAGGTAGAGCTTCCGCCTATTCGCGCGCAGAAAACAGCGAAGCTTACTACCCCTTCTCTTGAGCGTATAGGAGAAAAAGCAGGACTAGAGGGCAGGATTGTCACAGTGAATAAGGAGCATAATTTTGTTGTAATAGACCTGGGTAAGCAAGACGGTATTGCCATAGGCAATAAATTTAATGTTTACAGGGGCCAGGCATTTCTTGGTTCAGTAGAGGTTATTCAGGCGCGCGACAGGATCGCAGCAGCTGATATAAAAGATTTAAAAGAAGGCATGGACATAGAGATAAACGATACTGTTGTGAAACGATGAACGATGAGCGATGGAACTTTCGAAATATATAGCGATATTAAACTTCAAGAGAAAAGTAAGCACAAAATCTCTTGTCTTATTTACCAGGCAGCTCGCCACTCTTATAGCAGCAGGACTTCCTCTTGTAAAAGCCCTCAGAACTTTGCATGACCAGCTGGAACCAGGAGCTTTAAAAGGAATTATAAAGACAATAGCCGATGAAGTGGAAAGCGGGTCTAATTTTTCAGAAGCCCTAAGTCACTTTCCAAAGGTTTTCCCTGATTTTTATATAAATATGATAAAGGCCGGGGAACTAGGGGGTATGCTTGAAGATATATTAAAGCGGCTGTCAGAGTTTTTGGATAAAAGCCAAAAGCTCAAGGACAGGGTTAAGGCAGCGCTTATGTATCCGATATTTGTTATGATAGTGGCTGTTCTTATACTGATAATGCTGATGGTATTTGTAATACCGACTTTTACAAATATGTTTTCAGAGATGGGAGGCAGTCTGCCGCTTCCTACCAAGATATTGATTCTTATAAGCGAAATCACAAGGCGCGTATGGTTTCTTATACCTTTTGTGCCTGTGGGGCTGATAGCCATTTACAAAGCCATTATTAAAAATCCTGACAGAAAAATGATAATTGATAAAATGAAACTGCGTATGCCTGTTGTAGGGACGCTCATACAGCAGGTCAGCGTTGCCAGGTTTTCCAGGACGCTCGGCACGCTTCTTTCAAGCGGTGTGCCCATACTGGCTGCGCTACAGACAGTAAGAGATACCATAGGCAATGAATTTATTGCCAGGGCAGTTATACAGGTAAGGGACAGTATAAAAGAAGGAGAAAGCGTATCAGGCCCTATGGAAGCAAGTAAGGCATTCCCTCCGCTTGTTACAAAGATGATCTCGATAGGCGAGGAGACAGGCCAGCTGGATAAGATGCTTATACAGATTGCGGATAGTTTTGAAGATGAAGTAGATGTGGCAGTAAGCGGGCTTACATCTCTTTTGGAGCCGCTTCTTATAGTTTTTATGGGGCTCATGGTTGGGTTTATTGTTGTTGCCATGTTTATGCCGCTTTTCTCAATAGGAAAACTTATCGGCTAATTTGTGGACTTGGATATATGAATAACAAAGGGGGGTTTTCATTATTAGAACTTATAATTGCCATAGCTGTATTAGCTGTTGGGCTGGTAGGAGTGCTGCAGATATTTCCTATTGGTTTAAGGGCATCGCAGGCCGCAGGCATGATGACAAAGGCAGCTTTTTTAGCCCAGAATAAAATAGAGGATGTAAACCTGGCTGGTTTTGACGCGATAACAGAGCTTCCTCCGAAAATACCTCTTTCTGGAAAGGAAGGAGATTTTGAGTGGAATATAAAGATAGACGATGTCAATCTTGAAGGAGTAGAAAATTCCAGCGAAATGAGAAAGGTTACTGTGATTTTGACCTGGCCTGAAAGGAATAC
>CAKKRB010000155.1:2364-4287 GCA_919902485.1 Omnitrophica bacterium GWA2_41_15
AAGGTTTTACTCTTGTAGAAATTCTTATATCCTTAGCTATACTGGCAATGATAGTTACCTCTACTTTTACTATCTTCAGGAGCGCTTCCCAGTCCTGGCAGAAAGGCGAAGTAAGGAGCGAGCGTTATCAGAATGCCAGGAATGCTATCAGCAGGATGAGCGCGGAAATAAGCCAGGCAGCAATGAACAGCAATTCTTTGTGCAGCTTCAAAGGGGAAAAAAATAAAATAAGCTTTGTATCATTTATTTCTTCAGAATCAGGCGCGTTTGAGCTCAGCGAAGTGGAATACTGGCTTGACAGCAACAAAAAAACCCTTATGCGCAATGATGACATAGACCCTGATTATGATTTTACATCTTATGATCACAGTGATATACTGAGTGACAATATTTCTGAGCTTGAATTTTCGTATTTCGACGGCCTGGTGTGGACAGATACATGGAATTCAGATAAAGATAAAGAGATTAACCTGCCCAAGGCAGTTAAGATAAAAATAAAGGTAGAGGATAAGAAAGCTAAAGAAGGCGAAACTTTTGAAGTCATAGCCCGCCTCAAGACAGCATGAACCCTCACCCTGCCCTCTCCCATAAATGGGAGAGGGGATAAGAGTACAATATGAAAATAGGTATAATCGGACCAGCGCAGTCTGGCAAGACAACTATATTTAAAATCCTGTTACAATCCAGCAGCATTGCAGGCGACATAGGCATGTTTAAATTCATGGATAGCCGCATAGAAAAACTGAGCAATATTTTTTCTTCGAAGAAAAAGGTGTATCCTGAGACAGCTTTTCTAGATATCAGTTCAGATTCAGGTTTCACTGGCAAGGATTATTCTAAACTGCATGATGTAGATTTATTCATATGCGTAGTCAATGGATTTTTCAGCGAGGATCCTAAAAAAGACCTGGAGGGCTATGTAACAGATATTATGCTTTCTGACCTGGAGGCCATACAAAACAGGATAACCAGGATAGAGAAAGAAAGAATGAAGATTAAGACTGATGTCGAAGCTGAGATAAATTTATTGAAAAAATGTCAGGGGGCCCTTGAAAATTTAAAGCTTTTGCGTAATATCGGGCTATCCAAGGATGAGTTAAAGCTTTTTTCAGGATTTTCATTTATAAGCCTGAGGCCCATGATTGCAGCATTGAATATTGAGGAGGCAAGTCCAGAGGATAAAATAAAACCTGTTGAGGAATATTGTTCTTCGATGGGTATAATGCATATCAGGTTTTTCGGCAAAACAGAGCTGGAATTCCTGGAATTGAACCCTGAAGAACGGGATCAGTTTTCCAAAGAGATGGGTTCAGGATATAATTTCAGGGAAAGCATGTCAAAATTAATATGCGCTGAATTGAAGCTGCTTACATTTTTTACCGCAGGCGACAAGGACGCCACAGGCTGGCATTTGGAATCAGGCCTGCCTGTCATAGAGGCAGCAGGCAAGATACATTCTGATATAAAAAGGGGTTTTATCAGGGCAGAGGTTGTGAATTATGAAGATTTTATTAAATGCGAAGGCAATATGCAAAAGGTACGCGAGGCTGGTTTATTAAAAATAGAAGGAAAAGAATATATTGTTAAAGATGGAGATATGTTGAACATCCGTTTCAATGTGTAATGCCGTTAATTCACAAAACGAGTCATACTCGTTTTGTAACATAGGGCGGGGTTTCACAAAATTTGGGAGGGGGGAGATGAGGAAGATAAAGAGGGCACTTATAAGCGTATCAGACAAGACAGGGCTGGAAGGGTTGGCAAAGGCATTGAACGAGTTTAAGGTAGAGATACTTTCAACAGGAGGTACAGCCAAACTTATAGCAGATATGGGCGTACCAGTGAAGTCTGTTTCAGACCACACTGGTTTTCCTGAGATGCTGGACGGCAGGGTAAAAACATTGCATCCAAAGATACATGGCG
>CAKKRB010000156.1 GCA_919902485.1 Omnitrophica bacterium GWA2_41_15
GCAGGCTTGCCACAAAGCGCCTATATAGATAATTTTATACTCGATAGCGCTTCTAATAGACTCAAATTTAATGTAATAATCGTAGATGATGAAATTAAACAATCCTTTAATGCAAGCAAGCTTATTTCGTCATGGAAAATGGATAAAGCCTTGATGTCCAATATTGAGAATATAGAATCGAGCATAAGCCATAGAGAGAAAAAAGGAAAAGACCGGGTATTAGTATCAGAATTTTCCTGCAAACTCTCTGATTAACAGTATGTATCAGCCTATTATTAATATGGAGTCAGGTTTTTTTTATAGCAGCAGAAAAAAGATTTTATTCTGGTGCCTGGGGCCGATTTTGACTATAGTTATAGCCTATTCTCTATCCTATTCTTATTTTAAATCTGCGCGCCTTGCGTTAGAAGAACAAATAGGCATGGTTGAATTAATGCCGATACTGGAGAAGAAGCTCGACAGGGCTAAAAAACTGATACAAAATTATAACATTATGACATCTGGCCTTGATTCTGTAGAAATGCTGGATACGGAAATAAACAGCATTGCCGCAAATAGTAATTTTACAATAAATTCATTAGCCATAGAAAAAAGGCCGATACATGACCCGAAAAGCGGCATATCCATTTATGACCTAAAAGTTAAAGGCGAAGGGGAATTGCCTGCTATAATAGGATTTTTTAATACTACATATAAGACTAATAGGCTTTTTTCTCTTGAAAATATGAAATTGCTGGTGGCTGATCGCGAAAACACAGGTTATTATAAAGCTGATCTGGAGTTTTCTTATTGCGCAGTTAAATTGGTAAACTAAGCAGCCGGAAGATGGGAGATGTTGGTTTCATGTATAAAGCAAGCAGAAAGAATGTGATTATAATAGGTACCTCATTTTTATTAATCTTTTTTATTGCAGCGCTTCTCGTAAGTTTGAAGCCACGCCAGAAAGTTGATCGCGTGAAAGGCCTTGTAAAGCTTATGAATAGGCTGGATGAAGCGCTGGAGCTCATAGAAAAGCAAAAAGATAAAATTAGTTCAAATATCATATTGGACCATGCTTATGTTACAGATAATGTCTCCATAAGCGGCATATTATGGGATCTTAATAAACCCTTAGCTATTATAAATAATAAGGTTGTAGGATTGAACGATGAAATACAGGGCTTTCAGGTAGTAGGCATAAATAAAGATAACGTGGTCCTTAGAGACAGCAGTGGGCAGGAAAAGGTAAATTTTATTCATGAGAACAACTTATTGCAAGAGAACGCGTTTTAATACTGGGAAAAAAGATGGCGGCACTTTGGTTGAATCCATGCTGGCGATTGTATTTCTACTGCTTCTTATAATAGCCGGCGCTTCATTTCTTTATTATGGCTCAGCAAATATTATCATAGAGGGCAATAAAAGATTAGCTATTGAGGCGGCAAACAGCCGTTTAGAAGAAATTTTTTATTCGGATTATACAGCTATAGCCCCTGCCCCGGCAGATGACTGGGATATCCACAATATAAAAAAGGCAGGCGGGAACTGGGTGATTGATGGGGCTAACGATGAGGTAGTAACGATACATAACATAACTGTACCGATTACTACCACTGTGCAATATGTGGATCTTGAAGGGGATTCGCCTCAGAATTCTTTTGATTATCTGAGGGTAGTTGTAAGCGTTGGTTATAGGGTAAATGCGAATGAAAGGGTAATACTTGAAACTTATGTCGGTTCACAAAAATGAAAAGGGGTTTGGTTTAGCCGAGCTGATGGTGGGAATGGTTATAAGCTCTATCCTGGCCCTTACAGCAGGCATGATGTTATATTCTATCTTTCTCAGCTGGCATAGAAACAAAAACGCCATTGAATCACAGCGGGACGGGACCATTGCGCTGTACATGATGTCCAGGGCGATAAGGCCGGCAACAAATTCATCTGTAGCTGCTTCTGGTTCGACACTTACAATAGGAAATAAATCCTTTTATCTCAACGCAAGCAGTCTCTGGCATGATCCAGATACAGGCTCACCTGGTGACGAAATTGAAATTATCAGAAACAATGTGTCTAACCTCTCATTTGTAAAAGACAGTGTCATGCATTCTGTAGCTATAAATATTACGTTATTGGATGGTTTGGTTTTGGATTCAGTGATAGGTTATAGAACCTGAGGAGGTTTTTATGAAGAAATTAAACCAGGGCGGCGCAATACTCGGATTAGTTCTTGTGTTTATTTTTATTTTTACACTTATGGGCTATGGACTTTTGAATCTAGGCAGCGTGAATGCCGTAGAGATAGTCAGAGCGCTGCAATCTAAGCAGGCTTTTTGGCTTGCCGAAGCTGGCATAACTAAAGCAATTGCAAATTTACCAAATACAGGCACCTTTAGCGAGAATATAAGTAATGGGAGCTATAGCGTCACTTCTGCGCAGATTGCTGGATATACAAATAGATGGGATATTACATCAACCGGTATTGTTAATCTTGCAACAAAGAGAATTAGGGTCATAATTTTCCCACCAGTGGGCGCAGCTATTATTAGTAATGGCCCCATAGAGACTGATTTGGGAAACCCTACGATAAACGGCCCGGTAGAGGAGTATGCAATCTTTACTTTTTTCGGGACTTTTGGCAAAACAGAAGCAGAAGTCTACGCGATGGCTACGCACGTATATACTGATCCTCCTAATAATCCTGGCACTGAAACTCCTATTCCTGTATACCCGATTGATGGTATTACATGGATTGACATGAGCCCTGGCAATACCCTTGGGCTTACATCAACTTCTTGGTCTGGTAGCGGGCTTTTGGTTGTCAATGGCAATGTGTCGATAAAAGGGGGTATCTTTACTGGTATACTTTGGGTTAATGGAAATCTGACAGTATCAGGTGGAAATGCGCAAGTCAATGGCTCCATTTATGTCAACGGAGACACTGAAGTAGAAACCAAGGTTACTGGAACGCCGATAATAAATTACGATACTGAAGCAATAGATGATGTGTATGTTGACCTTGGTTATGATGGCACCGGTAATGGTAACGGATACCCACTTGCAGTTTTATCATGGCGGGAACTGAATTAAGTTATTGTTTATAAGGTAGATTAATATGCTAGAGCAATTTTTGAAAAAGGAGGATTTTGACCCATTTTTGAGCCAGCTAATATCCCGCGCTGGTTCAGGTAAGGAATCCTTTTCTTTGGCGCTAATTACCCTGGATAGATTTAAGAAGCTCAATGAAAGGTTTGGCCATGTTTTTGGCGATGAAATTATAAAATATGCAGATAGTACACTGCGCTTGACTTTTCAGGAAGCTTTACCTGACCTTTTTCGTTATGGGGAGGATTCATTTATTGTGGTTGTGCCTGAAGCGCAGCCTAAAGAAATACTTAGATTAGTAAAGCAGTGTAATTACAATATGCTTGGCCGCCCCTTCTTATTTAAAAATAGATTGTTCAGGACTGCTTTTACCTGCGGTATTGCTGGTTTCCCAAGAGATGGAAACACCTCAAAGGAATTGATTAAAAAAATTAATGAAGCTAAATATCTTTCAAGGCGGGATGGCCGTGGCTTTGTTATTTTAGCCAGCAGGATAAAATATATAAAATCATTGAATCTTATCTTGCTCGCCTTTAGTATCCTCATAATCCTTTCATCCTTATTTATAATGTACGAGCGTAATTTTAAAGAAGTCAGCCAGCGCGCCATAAATAATATTAAAAACAGCGCATTGTCCAGCCGGATTACTAATATTAAAATTACAATAAAGCCAAAATTAGACATGATAATTTTAAAAAATGGAGCTATAATAGAAGGCCATATTGTACAAGAAACCGAAGATAAAGTGATATTGAATTTAGGCCTGGAAAAAGGGCAGGGGTCAACAATCTTTGAAAAGTCAGAGATACTAAAGATAGAATATCATTGATCCCAGAGACGTCTACCAATCTGTTCGGGAACCTGTCTTTGGGTAATTTTAGATGGACAGGTCGTCCAACATAGAAGCCCTACCCAGTATTCCTAACACTCTTTCCCTGTAGCTACTATAATTATATTCGGAAGCAGTTGCTACTATACCAGCTCTTACAGGATTATACTCTATGTAATTAATACAGTTAATTAAATATTGATCTTTTGTTACCACGTAACTCTTGAATCTTCCCTGCCAGAGATATCCTACTTTCTCATATTTCTTATTGAAATATGCTGTATAAGATCTGGTCAGATCATGCATGAAACATGATAGATTTTTAGCTTCCCTGATCTCTCCTTGTAAATGAGGATGGTTTGGCATCAGGCAATAGCCATATAGCGAAAAATCATACCTGCGCTTATATTTTCTTAGTTTCATGAGATAATACTCAAAATCCTCATCTTCGATAAATACCTTTCTTTTCTGGTTTCCTCTTGATACAATGTGGTAACATACGTTTTCCAAAAGCAGCCTAGGTCCGCTTGGCATATTTATCACCTCCTAATATATAAGACACA
>CAKKRB010000157.1 GCA_919902485.1 Omnitrophica bacterium GWA2_41_15
CAAAAAACCAGCGTCAATAAAATAAAAAACAGTTTTGATTTATTGAAAATTGGCATGATTAACATCGTATATTTATAGACTGGTTACTGTTGGTGTTCCTGCAGTAATAAGTTCTGGTTTTATCTGATCAGCATAATATCTGCCGCCTTTTGATTCAATCCGCTTTAAGCTTTCCAGCTGAATTCTGTATATTTCGTAAGCCATATTATAAAAATCTATTAGTTTAATCCCTGTTTTTGGCTTCAGACTGTCAATAGCATATCTAAGCCATGGATACTCTGTTTTTGAGATATCCTCAATTGTCAGCTCCGAAATCTTTTTAACTGCCGCACTAAGCTCTGCAACCTCTCCGATGTCTATATTTCCAGGTACATCGCCAACTTTCAGACCGCCTACCTTACTTTGTTTCGTTAATAATTTAATAGCGACTTCTTTGTTTAATCCTCTGATCTCGGCCCCCTCCTGTTGAAGCGCAGCCCAGAGCATTTCTTCCAAATGCGTTACTATATTTCTTAAATTTACCGTGTTTTCTTTTTGTTCTTCAAACCGTGTAAATTCCCTCGCTTCTTTTCCTTGGTGCACTTCCAAAAATAAATTATCGACTAACCACGTATGAAATCCCAAAAGCGTGCCTATTTGAACAGCCGGGAATCTCTTACTAAGCTCTATAAACATAGCTTCATCCTTAATTCGATATTGCATCTCAAGAAACATAAATTTAAGCTCTGCCTTTTTTTCTTCGTCTTCTCTTGCATCATAAAAAGCTTTTAGCAAATTAGCCGCATCTTCTTCAGTGGCTGATTGGCCAAGAAAAGCTTGTCTGACATATTCTATTATATTAACGCAGTTATTGGCTGTATTTTTATGGGGCAAGTATTTTGCTGTATCATCCGCTGTCAGATTACTCTGCATGGCCTTTCCCATATTTGGTCTTTCAAGATTTCCAGCTGTATGTTTTTTAAAGAGAGGTTTTTTAAAATGCACAGGGGCTCCTCCGCCTCGCTCGCCTTTTGGCTTCAGGGTTATTTCATTTGCAAGAGGTGTTTTTGTAAGCTCCATAATAGCAAGGATCACAGGATCAGCGCCGGCGGCTCTATTATCTATGTTTGAGATATCCACATATATTTTTCCTTTTTGATACAATTCATAAGCTATGCCTGTTGTTATAAGATCTACTATTGGCGAATCATGACCATGAGGCCAGTGCAACTCTTTCCAGTCAGCATCAAAGTCTATATTTGTCAGAAAATCAGCATTATGGACATCAAGCAGATTTGTTTTCTGGAGCCTTACAACAGTAATATCGCTATAATTAGGGTTTTTATGCCTATAATGAACCAGATATTTAGACAGCGAATTGGGCTCTATGGCAACATACCCTATGCGGCTGAGCTCTTTTTTAACTTGTTCGTCAGTTATGTGGCTGGTATAAATAATACATGGCAGTCTTTCACCGACCAAGTTATTTTCTTTATTAATAAGGGCTGCCTGGGCTAAAAACATCTCTATGAAACTTCTGCCTCCATCAATTTCAAGTTTTAAGACACCTTTTGCCGCATCGTGAAATATGGGCTTACCGTCTTCATTAAAGCCGATTACAACAGCAAAACGGGTCCCTGCGCCTGCTGCGCTCGTAGAGCTGGCTGCCTTGTATTTCAGCGCATTGCCTATGGTCATCAGGTCCTCGTGTTTTATTACAATATAACTATCGTCATTTGTCCTTAAACGGCTTATAATACCTTTCTTTAATTCTGCTGACAGCCTTGTGTCAGGGATACTGTTTATGCGCAGAATAGCATTTTCTTTGGTTAAAGCTATCGCCATAGTCTCACCAGGCATAGGGTATCTTACAGAATCCCCTGTTCTTATCTGTGTCCCATGTCTCCACTCTTCAAGCTGTTTTAAATCAGAGAGCAGAATGTTTGAACCCGAGATATTTTGCATAAAGGCAAATTTATCCTGGATTATGAGTTCTCTAACGAATTTCCATAATGGATAGGGCTTGCGTGTTTCAGGGCCCCTGTCAATAAGATTACGCTCCCCTAAAAGCCTCAATGCCTCCTGACAGATTTGAGAATTAGCGTTTTCTTTTTGCTTCAACTCTAAATTAAGGACATGCCCTATATGATGCTGGGCAAGTATTGTATCTATGCGCAGGTGTCCTGGACGAACTTGTTGAGTTTTTACAGCAGGCGCAAGTTTATCAGCTATTCTAAGATGCTGTTCTGGTGTTAGATGCTGGTATGCAAAAAGGTGGGTAGCCTTATTCTTTGATTCGTGTAAACCTTTAAAAAATGCGCTCATATCTGGTTGAATATTTTTATCCTTTATCTTTTGCTTTAGATAAATAACCCTGAATAGCTCCCTGGCTCTATATGAAGGCGCCTGCGCATCTACTATCCGTTCTAAGTCCGCAGGAAGCCTTTGTTCAAGAAGATGCCCAAATTCAACATGCTTGGCTTCATGGCTAAAACCCTCCATTACCACAGTTATAAAATCTCTTTTGTACTCACTGTCTAAACGATCATAGGTATGGGCTAATTCTCTGAGTAATTCCAAAGTAAGATATGACTGCTCCCTTGTATGGCCAGGATGAAGCATTACATCAAGCTCTATGCCAACCCCCCTTGTGGATTTTGGGGTATTAGCGTCAAGTATTACTATCTCAAAACCTTTAGGCAAAAAATACCTTTTCTCTATGATCGCTAATAAAAAATTATTTATGACAGGGTCTTTAGTTGTATATTTTATTATTTTTTTATCGCCATTAACTCTTGGCTCTCTATCTTCAAATAAAGCCCATGCCTTGCCATTTTTTATTAACTTGCGTATTTCATCAATAACTTTATCGTGAGCGCCAGTTGCAGAAATAGGCACTCCTCCGCCCTGCAGTCTTATTGCTGCAGAATCTACTCTTTTGTGTGTATCCTGGTTTATTGGAACTCTTAAACATGGATTCTCGGCATATGTATTTCCTGCAGCAACGAACAAGAAAAATAGCGATAAAAAGCCAAATTTTTTGATAGTTCTTAAGTTTTTTAACATATTTATATTAAATATATTTTAAAAGTATTTTATATCAAGTATATCATATAAACACTATTAATGCAAGCTTTAAAAACTAGGCTCAATGCAGAGAATTTTGTATTTTTTGAAGTCTTTCAGGCCGCCTATGATAAAGCTCATGTTGGTAAGGTATTTCATCTTGCACCAGGTGAGAAATTTATTCTTTGGCTCCATGCCTATATTCCATTTGACATATTGATAGGCAAAATAGCCTGCTAAAAGCATAAATATAAGGGCAGGGAACAGGCATGCCTGTTCCCTGCAGATAAGGCTTATAACAAAAAGAAACCCGAATATATGCATAAGATGGAAATTTCCAAGATAAATAAAGCCTTTTATTGGAAACGGCAAGGCAATAGAGGGGTTATTCTTCAAAAACTGAAATATGATTTCCAACCTTTTCTTTTTAACATGCCTGTTTATTAAGACCGCATGCGCCTGGCCATAGGTTACCCACACATTTCTCAAAGCTTTCAAATCCGCCCTGTGCATATGGTCAACCTTTGCATCTGGAGCAAAATAAAACTTCCAGCCTTTTGACCGGTGCTGGAAACTCAGGTCCATGTCCTCGCCAGTAGGCAGATCCCAAAACTTAGCTCCTATTGCTTCCATAGCAGATTTTCTATATGCTACATTACAAGTCCCAAAAAAATATGCCCTATGGCCTCCTATATCAGCTGGCATGGGATCTTTTGGAAAATCAGGAAAATACCCTTCTTTTATAAAACCGTATCTCGGGGCCACCATGTTAAACCTGAAATGCTGGCACCAGGCCTCTACAAGGTTATCAGTGTCCACCTTAAGCGTATAAACCTCTCCTCCTATTGCTGCAATCTGAGAGTCGCGTTTAAAATGGCCCAGCATAATTCTTACCCAATCCCTGCACGGCGCGCAATCAGCATCTGTAAAAAATATAAAATCTCCTTTTACAGCCTGAAGCGCTTTGTTCCTGGCAAATCCAGGGGAAGGGCAGTTTGGAATTTCTACAAGTTTAATAAACGGATATTTTTTCTGCCATTCTTTAATTATATCCACTGTTTTATCTGTGGAGCCGCCATCTGCTATGATTATTTCCCATCTATCGTGCGGATAATCTACGTTAAATAGATACTGGAAAGATTTCTCTATGGTCCTTTCAAAATTCTTTATAGGCACTATAACTGAAACAAAAGGGTAATCGTCCATTAAACCACCGCAGCTGTGCCGTAGGGACAGGACAATGTCCTGTCCCTACGCAATTGGTTATTTCTTATTCAGACTTATATTTGCCGGATTTACCTCTACATTAACTTTTGGCCTGTAATATTCTTCTCCATCTTTTGTAAGAAAGCCCTGGTTCCCGCTAGCTGTCTCCCATTTGTCAGTCTCTATTTGTTGTTTTATTCTTTCCTGGCGCTGCATTATTTTGTCGCCCTTTATTTCCAGCTTAACCTGACGTATCGCCTTTTTAAGGTCAGACAGAGAGTGGAACTTTGCCTCCGTAACCCTCCTTTCCTCTGTTAACAACACTATTTTATACTCAAGATCTGACTTTGTTTTTATCAATGAAGAGCTGTTACCTTTTAAAACCATGATTTTTTTATTCACAAAACTTAATTTGCTGTTGGCTGTCCTCAGGCTTCTGTCAGTTTTTGCGAGTTCGCCTCTGGTGGTTTTTAATTCATCCTGCAGCCATACCTTTTCTTTCTTATCCTGAACTATCTGGTCCTGGGTTTTCCTGAGCCTTGACCTGGTCTCTATAATCTCCCTTCCCATTATAAAGAAAATTGCGATTATTCCTATTACAAGCAGCGTAAACTTCAAATTGTACTTCATTTAACTTATCTCCTTCTATGATGTATTAAAAATCCCTATTTTAATTATTTTACAGCACGGCTCTTTATATGTCAAAGAATTAATGCCTATTAACCGCGTTAATTCACAAAACGAGTATGACTTGTTTTGTGAATTAACGGCATCTGCTGCAGGACACTGTCCGCGTATCAATTTATGCTGATTTTACCTGTGCTTCCAATTACAGAAATCGTCCTGGAATCCCCTTGTTTATCAGTAAATGTGACTGAGCCGCCTGACTCTTCCAGCCCTCCAGAAGGATTAAACGTGGCTCTGTCGTCTTTAAACATAACAGGGTCAGCTTCCTTATTGCCTTTGACCTCAAATTTTACAGAAGCTGGCAGGGAATATTTTCTTTCATAAACCTGTCCGGACGCGTCTTCTATCCAGTACTTACCTTTTTTAACGTCAAAAACTACAGAATAGCTTTTTCTTAATGTTACAGCGTTGCTTTTTGCGACACGCAGGACTCCGGCAATAGACCTGGCTGTTGTCTTGATTTTTAATCCCTTGCCAAAACTTGAAGTAAACGGAAGGGAAATTCCCATCAGCATGCCTATAATTGCGAGGACCACCAGCATTTCTACAAGTGTAAAAGCACTATGGGCTCTAGGCTCCAGGCTGTAGGCTGTAGGGATGTCTTGAGCCTTGAGCCTTGAACCTTGAGCAAACCGAAATTCACCAATTTTTAATATCATCTTTATCTTCGCCCTCTCCTGTAGCGTTAGGCCCCTTGGAACACAGGTCATAAAAAGAGATATTGTTCTTGCCTGGATTTGTATATACAAATGCGTTGCCCCACGCATCCATATATTCGCCGCTCTCGTTCAATTCATCTTTTTTGATCTGCATGTAAGGCCCGCTCCAATCAGGATCTCCAGGGTCTTTTGTAAGGGCCTCTACCAGGGTTTTGTTGTTTTGTCCAGGATATAAGCCCATATCTGTTTCATACATACTCAAAGCTGTTTCCAGGCTGGCCATTTGCGCCTTTGTCTTGGTAATAGTGCCTCGTTTTCTTGCCTGCTGAGCGCCGCTCACTACCATGCCTGCAAGTATTGTTATAATCGCAATGACAACCAGTAATTCAATTAATGTAAATCCTTTATTTTTCATATCGAACCTCCCTACGTATATTCTTTTGTCTCTCTCAATACCTCTTCCAGGGTCGTAACGCCGTCCATAACTTTCTTTAACCCATTCTGGCGAAGCGTATTCATGCCAGCCCTGCACGCCTCTTCTCTTATCGCTGATAAGCTCGCGCGCTTTATAACAAGCTCCCTTATTTTATC
>CAKKRB010000158.1 GCA_919902485.1 Omnitrophica bacterium GWA2_41_15
TAAAAGGAAGGGCCCTTATTGCAGCGCCCAGCCAGCCTCTCTGAAAAAATACATTCACCCTGAACCTAGAGACGCCTTCTATGGTAAAAGCGAAATCCAGCTCCTTGTCTCTTTCAAGCTTAGCTTTCTGGTCATCTGTAAGAATGGAATATACGAGATTTTTTACAGAAACTGAGTCCAGGGTTGTGTTATCCGCAGGCATCAGGTTTCCGTCCAGCCTCATATGCGGAACAGTGCCTGCCCCAAGGTGCAAATCAGAAGCGCCTTTCTGAACAATGTCTCTCAGTAATTGACTCAGATCCTTTGCCATTTTCACTCCTTTAATGAGCACTTGAGTTACGGAGTCTGAAAGACGACGTAACTCAATGTGCGAATTAACCCCGCCCTTTTGGCGCAAGTTTTTAAACTTATTTATCCCGCCAAAAGGGCGGGGTAAGTTCGGACACATGAGTTACGGAAACCCCCTGGTTTCCGTAACTCATGTCCTCACTTAGACAACTATTCTGTTCTTGCCGAGCGATTTTGCGTTGGCCGCAAGCTTTTCTGCCTTCGCCATAAGCTCTTCCGCCGTAGAACCGTCTATAGGATTTTCGCTGACGCCTATACTCACCGTAACTTTCTTCAAATCTGTTTCTATTTTCTTCCTTATTTCCTCGGCGATATTGGCGGACTGCCTTTTATTTCTCTCAGGAAGTATTATGGCAAATCTGTCTTCAAAAAGCCTTCCAACCCTGTCTATATCCGTGACAGAACTCTGCAGAATCCCCCCCATCTCCTTCAAAAGCGCCTCGGAATCCGCCTTTCCATTCGCGGTATAAAAATTCTTGAAATCATCTATATCCACAAGCAAGTACCCGCACGGCCTCTGGTATACTACAGCTCTCTTTATTTCTTCCGCCAGCCTGGATCTCATATAATTCTGATTATAAAGAGACGTTATATCATCTTTGATAGCCAGTTCCTTAGACTTCCTGGCAAGCATATTATTTTCAAATGCTATCAAAACCTGTTTTGTAAACACCTTTAACATTTCTTTTTCATCGTCTGTGAAAATAAAGCCCTCTTGATTATTCCCTGTAGCTAAAAGCCCGATCGCCTTTCCTGCGGCAACTACAGGCACCACAATCAGGTTCTTCGTATCCATTATAGACAACAGGCTGTTCAGGACGCCTGGCTTCCAGGCCGTATTCTTGTCAACTGTAAAAATATTATGAGATATGTCAGCTTGTTTGAATTTTAGGACAGATAAAAGGCCTTTATCAGCGTTGCACACAGAAACTACTTTAAGTTCGTCAGAATCTTCTTCTACGAGCATCATAAACGTCTTGGCGTTATTTTCCATGTCAGAGATTTTCTGGACAATAAAATCTATAGTGCCCTTGAGTTCATTAGAAGATGAGATGAGATTGCCTATCTGCAAAAGGCTGGACAGGGCAATAACCTTTTTATTTATTTCTATATTTATAAGTTTTGTCTTTTCCCCAAAGTCCTTCAACTCTTTCATATTATCCTTAATCTTCTGGGTCATTATGTTAAGCGAATTGCTCAAGTCTCCCACCTCATCCTGCCTGTTTATGTCTATCTTCCTGAATATGTCGCCTTCTGCTATCATCTTTGCCTCGCTTGCCATCTTAATAACAGGGTCGATCATTTCCTTTGTAACATAAAGCCCTAATAAGGATATAAATATAGATACGAACAATATAAAGCTCATATTTCCAAGGCTTAATCCTAAGAAAAAGCTTATATTTGGAAAGATGTATGTTATGATAAGCCATGAACATACCAATATTGGTATAAGCGACATGAGAGAAAAAGCTATCATGGTTTTATACCTAAGGCCTTTTGGCATCATTGACATATTTCCTATAAAATTTAACATATAAACCTCCGCGTTTAATTCAAATTATACATTATAATAACATTAAATACAAGTAGGGAACAGGCATGCCTGTTCCCTACACAATTTATTTTACAAATCCCCACGGTAAAATTTCATCTTCATTTTTTTTCTTCAAATAAGCATCAGGGTCAATGCCTGTTTCCTGAAAAGCCTCTTCCCACAACTTATAATTAAACTTTTCTGTCCAAGCCTGGAACCTGCTGCCTTTTTTCCACGCGCGAGCTATCACCTCTCCGATCCGCCTGTCTCCCCTGGCCAGCGCCGCCTCTATCCTTGCCATCTCTGCGCTATGAAAATCCCCTCTCACCCTGGAACCTAGAACTTTGAGCCTTGAGCCCAAATATGCCTGTTTTTCTTTTATCGCACCCAGGCTGTTCATGCCTTCTCTTTCAAAACCAGAATGCGGCTTTGGAATAAAAGGATTTATACTTAGATGCGTAGGGGGCAGGCATGCCTGCCCCCTACCTTTTATTTTTCCAACCAGCCCTATTATCGCGTCTAAGTCTTCCTGCGTTTCCCCAGGCAGGCCTATCATAAAATAAAGTTTAACCTTTCTCCATCCTGACTTCAGGGCAATGCCTGATTTTTCTATGATTTCTTCGTCTTTTATTTTTTTATTCAGGGTATTTCTTAACCTTTCGCTGCCAGCCTCTGGCGCAAAAGTAAGGCCTGCCCTTTTTAAAGTATCCATACCTTTGCGCTCTTCAAAAGTTCCCACTCTTAAAGACGGAAGCGATATCTTTATCCCAAGAGGCTTGAATTTCTCTTCCAGCTTTACG
>CAKKRB010000159.1:0-13800 GCA_919902485.1 Omnitrophica bacterium GWA2_41_15
TTTGTTTCAAGGCAGAGGAGTCTAAAAATGCCCTGAGAAAAGACAAGCTATGCTGTCAGGTTATAGATTGCAATGGGCCGGATGTATTGCTTACAGAGAGGTATTCAGGTTTTCCTGATATTAATACAACAATGCTTACTTTGCGCGTAGCTACTCATTTATGGACACTGCATGAAAACTGCAATACCAAGATATTTACTCTTAAGCCCACGCATCGAAGCGGGAAGATAATAGCGGTATTGAATGACAGTATGACTAAAGGAGAGATATATCTATGGCGCAAGGAGGATGATTGGCTTAGTACCAGGCTCGGCAGGATTATTCTGGATAATCTAGCTGCCATGAATAAGAGATTTATGTTCCATGCATGCGGGATTAAAGATGGCAAAGACGGCTATCTTTTTCTGGGAAGGTCAGGAGCAGGGAAGACTACAATAGCCAGGTTATGGCGTAAAGAAAATGCAGAGATATTTGACGATGACAGGATAGCAGTGTACAGGAAAAAAGGCAGCTTTGCAATATCCTCAGGGGAGGTATTTAAAAAAAATTCTTGCCATAATTATTCTGCGTCTCGGAAGGCAGCGTTAAAAAATATTTTCTTCTTAAAACATGGCATGAAAAACAAAGTTACTATAAAGGATTGCAGAGATACGCTTAAAGCTATGCTTAAGGAATCGCTTACATTAGACTGGGATAGAAAGGTGTTAAGGGATATGTTTTGCTTTTATATGGATTTAGCAGTTAATGTCAGAGGATATGATTTAGAGTTTGTGCAGGATGATACATGTATAGATTTTATTAAGCAATTATAAGTTAAAAAGCTTGCAAAGAGTATCAAAAGAGAATATTATTGTTAGATAGCAGGAGGGATAGATATGCGAAGGAAAAAAATAGTGCCTGTAAAAAAGTCAAAGAAGCTGTATAAAACGCCTGAGATAGAGAAGGTCAGAGTCACCAGCTCTTATAGAATGGCTTGTACTGCGCCTGGCGGAGATACAAGCCCTCATTCCGCCGGCTGATATCATATCATAAACGCTTTACGAATCTGGCAGATGAAAAGCGAAGAAGTATTGCCTGCTTTATTTTCAGAGGTTTTTAATAACAAAAAACCTATCCGTTTTGTCTTAAACGGTTCAAGCATGTACCCTGTTTTAAGAACAGGAGATATTCTGACAGTAAAACCAATTGATTTTAACGAAGCGGAAATAGGGGATATTCTTGCATACCAGGATATCTCTACAAAAAAGATCCTGGTCCATCGCATGGTTAGGAGAGAAAAAAACAGCGGATATGACATTATACTTACTGCTGCGGAAGCAGGGCAGCGCCTTAAATATGACCAGCCTCTGGTTCCAGATAAATGTCTTATCGCAAGGGTCGTTGATATTGAGCGGGGCACAGATAGGATTGACCTTACGAGGCCGCATAATATCTTAAAGGCAAAGATACGCGTCTACGCCTTGATTTATTTCCATATCCTGGTTCGTTTACATCGGAAGATTTATGCGCTTATAGATAAACTATCCAGGCGGGAGATTGACCGCGTTCTTTAGATTCATCAAGGCAATAAATTTATCAATGCGGGCTGAGTATTCCCTTTTTATCCTGCAAAATGTTTCAGGGTAGATACCTCCCAGAAAAGGGCATTGGGAACAATAATCTTTTACGGGGCATTTTTCACAGCCCCGTTTTTTTCTTTCAGATTGTATATAACCCGCGCATCTCTTTTTAATTTTCTCAACAGGTTCGCCTAACTTTCCTATTATCTTTCCATGAAAACATGTGGATATACGGAGTTTTTTATCAACGATTAACCTGCTGAGATTTTTGGCAGGGCAGCTGCGCGACCATCTGCACGCATCAACCAGGGTAAATTGGCTTATTTTATTTGAGAAAATTCTGCCGGCTAATTCAGGCATATTTAGAAGCAATTTTTCAAATTCAGCCATACGGGCGGCAGATGAGATATCAAGAATAATATTCCTGCTTGTCGAGCCTTTGTTTAAGAATATATCGGAGAATTTAAATTGGTTTAGCCAATACGAATGCACTTCATGATAGGGGTAATAATTTTTAAGCATGTTATAATCAATGCGGTTATTTTGATAACCCAAGCCTAATATTTTCCCCAGACGCGTATGGCGTATCTTTATTTTTCTATTTCCTTGAACAGTATGCCTGCCTGTATATTGCGCAAGGAATAAAATAGATTGTACCGGGGTTATATCCTGAAGCTCATTTAAAAAAGGAGCGTTATTATCTGTGAATAATAATGAATGAGCGAATGAGCGGATATTTAAAAAGCCCATTAAAAACGCGTTACACAAAAATGTGTTAATTCTTTTTTTTGCCGCAATATTAGAATTGGTTAATATCGGGATGTTAAACAGTTTGTGCCACGGTATCCTGAGCCATTTTTCAGAGGCTTTTAATTTATCCCCCTTGAATGCTCTAAATAGTTCTGTGCCAGGGTATATACCAAGATAGTTGCAATAGCAAAGCCGCAGCCCTAAACGCTTAACAAAGTTAATTGTCCTCAAGATATCTTTGACGCCTTCTCCTGGCAGGCCCAGTATTATGCTTGCCTCAGTCTCAAATCCGATTCTTTTAGCAAGCGCAACCGCTAGTTTTAGTTTATCAAGAAATCTTTTCTCAGGCCTGAACCTGTCTATTTTTTTGTAAAACAGCCGTATTTTTTTTACCCTGAACAGTGTTTTTGGATTAACGCTTTCTATGCCAAAGCTTATATTTTTTACGCCTGACTTATAGAGCAGGCGAAGGATTTTTTCATTGACGTAGTCAGCGCGGGTAGATACCGCTATATTCAGGTTAAGGTTTTTCTTTATTATATAATTGCAGATTTGTTCCGTCCTGTTATTGCTTAAAGTAAAACAATCGTCATATATCCTTATAGCGCGCGCTTGTTTTCCTTTTAATGCGTTATGAATAATCTCTAATTCTGCCGCTACTCTTTCAGGGGAGTGATAGCGTATAGTGTGCTTTGATATAGCAGCGCAGTTGCAGTAAGTGCATTTAAAGATGCAGCCCCTGGATGTGATTACGGGGATTTCTTCGCCGTGGTTAATGATATCCGCAGGATTTAATATATTATTTATATAAGGGGATGGCAATGCGTCAAGCTGAGCCAGCGGCCTGTCCGGGGCGCGGATTACCCTGTTATTAAGGCGGTAAGTTATACCCTGGATGCTGGAAAATATCCGGTTTCTTTTAAGATGTTCAATAATCTCTCTTGTAGTGAATTCGCCTTCGCCCCTGACGCAGATGTCTATTTCAGGGACATTGTGCAAAACAGCCCTGTCAGAAAAAGTCGGCGTTGGGCCTCCCGCTATGATGAAAATACCGGGTTTGCGTTTTTTGAGATGCCTGCATAATGTTTTTATCAGGAAATAATTAGTATGATAGCAGGTGAAACCTACGATATTTGTCTCAAAGGAGAGGATTTTATCTGTTATTTGAGGTATAGTTAATAATTTATAATTATAGAATTGTTCTGCGGATACGCCTTCTTGCTGCAGATAGGCGATGATATAGGCTGTTCCGAGGCAATGAGAAAAATGGCCTGTTGCGTGATTTGGGAAAAGAAAAAGGATTTCTGGTTTAACAGGCATTATGTTATACTATTTTTTATAGATATGAAGACTAAAAAAAGCCGTCTATTGCCTCATAAAGCAAGATTTTTTACGCAAAAAGAGGCTGTTGCCACAAACAGGAAACGCGAGAGATATCTACGTCTACTTTCCGATAAAATTTGTTTTAGTTTTATGGATAATAAGGCCCATGCCGGCGCTCTATCTCCTGGCTGTTTTATGTGCGCAAAAGGGACGTGGTCATGCGTATTTATACACGATAAGTGTACCACAGATTGTTTTTTTTGTCCAGGCGACAGGAAAAGCATAGGCTGGAATTCAGGGAGGACAGAGGGAATCATTTTTTCTAACCCGGATGATTACGCTGATTACGTAAATAAATTTGGCTTTAAGGGCGCAGGCTTCAGCGGAGGAGAGCCATTGCTGGTATTTGATAAACTTACGCGGTATATAAAAACATTAAGAAAGAAAAATGGAGACGGCTTGTATATATGGATGTATAGCAATGGAGACCTGATAGACATTTCTAAATTAAAAAAGTTAAAAGAGTCAGGGCTTAATGAGATCAGGTTTAATATTGCTGCCCGTGGTTACGACCTTAAGCCTGTCAGGATGGCCTCGGGTATTATTGATAAAGTTACGGTTGAGATTCCTGCAATACCAGAGGATTATGAAATAGTTAAAAGATTGCTGCCCAAGCTATATGAAATCGGAGTTAATTTTTTAAACATCCATCAGTTAGACACCTATCCTCATAACTATAAGAACTATGTTAAACGAAAATACAGACTGCTTGATATCCCTTATAGCCCTGTTTTTGCGTCAGAGTTAGCGGCTCTGAAAATTTTAAAATATGCGGTAGATAAAAAAATAAAACTCCCAGTCAATTATTGTTCTTCCGCATACAAAAATAACATCCAGCTTAATAGCAAGAGGCAGAGGTTCGCGCTATGGCTTAAAGATAGATTTTATGATATTACAGAGGCAGGTTACATACGCAGTTTTTATATTGAAGGCAGAGAGGGCGATCTGAAAAAAGTAACAGGGGCATTTAAAAGGAATGCTTATCTGGATGGTCTGTGGGCATTGAAAAGGGATGAAGGGAAGATTTATATAAGCCAGCATCTTCTAAAACAAATCCCGGACAGCGCGTGTAATTTTAATTTAAATGTCTCTTATTACAAGCCTGTTATTAGATGGAGGCCTGTGAAAAATATTTTAACCAGGACTGTGTCTTTGAACTCAAGGAAGACAATCGCAGTAGAGGGGCTTAGAGTTTTTGACTTTATAAAAATGAGCCCTTTGGCTAGAAAAACTTTTGTAAAGATGTTTATAGAGAAGAAAGGCGTGGATAAATCTATAGGGTATTTTTACCGTAATTATAACCTCTTGGCGCGTAAAAATATTAAAGAAATGCGGAAAGAGATCAGGGCATTGTTTGGTTTAAGGCAGTTGGAATGGGCAGGATGTGGATTTCCGAAAATTAAGCAGCATGGCCTGCCTTTTTCTTTTTATGAATAGAAAATTGATTATAAATAGAATTTCGTTGGTAATAGCCGGCGTTTTAGCTGCCCTGCTGCTTTTAGAAACAGGGTTGCGCCTGACAGGCATTGCTTTTCTGTCTTTTCAGGAATATGAAAATAAAAAGACCGTGAGGTATAATAAGGGATATCGCATACTTTGCCTTGGGGATTCCCTTACTACATTAGGAGGGAGAAACTCCTATCCTGGCCATCTTCAGGCGATTCTCAATCAAAATACCCCGGACCTTAAATGCAGCGTAATCAATAAAGGCTGGATCGGAGCCACATCCGAAGATATTATTTCGAAAATAGAGGCATACCTGAAGTTGTATAAGCCGGATATGATAGTTGCGATGATGGGGATTAATGACCCAAAGGAGCCTGTCCTATATACAAAAGATAATAAATTTAGAATACTTGTAAAATCTATGCGGCTATATAAATTATTTACACGCCTTTCAAATAAAACAACCCTGTCAATAAAGAGAGGTCAACACGATTCGGAAACTTTTTATAAAAATGCAATTAATAAGCATCCGGAAGGCAGCAATGCTTATCTCGCCTTGAGTGGTTTTTATTGGCGTCACGAAAGATTTGAAGAGGCAGAGTTGAATATTAAAAAGGCAGTCGATATGGATCCTGGCAATATAAGACCATGGCTTTTGTTAGCATGGTTTTATAGCGAACTGGAGAGGTTTCAGGAGGCAGAGGATATTTTTAAGAAAGGCATAGAGGCGCATCCAGATAGCGTTGAACTGTATATGCATAGGGCAGCTTTTTACAAAGAACAGGGCAGGTTTAAGGAAGCGGAAGAAACCCTTGAAAGGGTCAGAGAAATAGACAAAAATATAAGCCTGACTTATATACACCTTGTTTCTTTTGACAATGACCGCGAAAGGCTTAAAGATGCGGAGATTATATTTAAAGACAGGATATCCAAACAACCTCTGGATGACAGGTTGTTCGGGGGCCTTGCGCTTTGTTATGAATACATGGGGCGGTATGAAGATGCTGATGAGTGTTTTATGAAAGCCGATAGCCTCAGGGCCAGTTATTATAATCCTGTTACATGGTTTAATTACCAGGAGTTAGCCAAGATTGCCAGAAGCAAGGGAGTAAAGCTGATATGTGTTCAGTATCCTATGCGAAGCCTCAATTCATTGCTAAAGATGTTTGTAGATGCCGATGGCATCATATTCGTAGATAATGAAGCCATATTTAAACAGGCAGTAAGGCAAAAAGGCTATGACGAGTACTTCATAGATACATTTGGCGGAGATTTTGGCCATTGTACAGATAGAGGTAACTATCTTCTTGCAAGGAATATCGCCAAGAGTATCTCGGAGTATTTAAAAAAATAGAAAAATGGCAATGCTGTTTAATAAAAGAAATATAAAAAGGATTCTTTTAATCCGTTTTAGCTGTATAGGGGATGTTATCCTTACAACGCCCGCTGTAGCTACAATACGGCATCATTTTCCACGCGCGCATATAACATACCTGACTGAAAAGGCGCCCAGTGAGGCGCTTAAAAATAACCCGCATATAGACAGGGTATTGATTTTTGAAAAAGGTATCGTGCGAAAGATGGCAAGAGAAAAACCTTATGATCTGGTTATAAATTTTGATTGGTTTTATTCTTCGCAAGCTTTATGTTTTTTATCCAGGGCAAAGTATAGAATAGGCTTTCCTGCCGCAGAAAAATCAATATATAAACTTGAAGCATGCGGCGCCTATAATATCAGGCCGATAAAGCCGCTGAAAAACCCGGATGTCATATGCCAGTTTTTAAATTTAACAAGGTCTCTGGGATTGAAAGATTATACAAAAGACACAGGATTTTATCTTACTAATCAAGAAAAGAGCTTTGCCGCTTCATATATGAAAAAACATAAGTTAGATGGAAACCTTATTATAGGAATGCACCCTGGAGGGCGCAGAAAAGAAGAGCTCTGGCCAACAGACAAATTTGCAGCTCTTGCAGATAGAGGTATAAAAAACTTTTCAGCAGTTGTTTTAATATTTCAAGGGCCTGGCGAAGAAAGCAGGGTTATAGATATGTATGCTAAAATAAAGCAAAAACATAAAACTTTCATTGTGCCAGAGTTTTCTTTAAGAGAATATGCGTCCCTCGTAAAAAATTGCGATGTATTTATTGCCCATGACAGAGGCCCCATGCACATAGCTATTAGCTTAGGTGTTAAGACAATAGGGATTTTTACAACCCCTTATGCGAGAATATGGTTTCCCTATAAAGAAAAGAAAGATTGCGCTTATATAGAGAAAAAAAACGCGAAAATGATTACTGCTGAGGAGGTTTTTAGAAAAATAAAGTGTATTTTATCTAAAAATAGCAAATAAAAAACAGGCAGGAACCTTATATTATACCTAAAAAAAAATTATAATAAAATTTGACTTTTTGTTATTTAAATGGTATGATTATACTGTTATGTTAAACTTTAAAAAAGTATTAAACCTCAATTTTATCCTGTTAATATTGGTTATATTATTTTTATTTAACAGCGCTCTTTATGCCAGTCCGTTTTCTAAAAATACTTTAAGGGTAAAATCTTCTTTTAAGGATCCAGAATATAAAGATAGAATGCTTGTCGCCTTACGTATGGCAGAAGAAGGCAATATAGCCCTGGCGCCTAATGAAGGCGCTGTGTTTTATCCTCCAGCATCTTCGTTTTCGCGTAGAAGCTTCCTGGCAACAGGGCTTACCCCAGTTGCTGCGCCATTATCTGTTTTCGGAACTTCTGCTGTTCAGCAGAAAAATCAGATTGATTTGAAAAGGGTTTCTGATGAAGGCCTTGCTTATAGGCTTATAGTTGCATTGGAGTCATCTAAGAGCAGGTTAGAAGGGGGCCTGACTATACCTGTAGATAGGTTTGTAGACCAGGATTATTGGCAGCAAGCATGCCCGGACCTTTCCAAACAAGATGCTAAGAAAGTAAGCGAGATGTACAAATATTATCTAGATATTGTTAAGCGTAACCTAACAATTAAAGATTCTTACGAGATTATTCTTTTAGGCCAGGTTATCGATACTATAAGAAATCACTATCAGGAATTTGTGAATGCCCGCAGTAAAGGTTTTTATGTAGCATTTGGAGCTAAATTAAGCATAACAGCGCATGAAAAAAGCGGAGACTCAGGCGTAGATGTATTAGTCGCAGAACCTGCTGTGGCATTAACAAGGTGTTTATTCAACGCTGCTAACCTCGTCGACTACGACGCGCATCAACAGACAATAATATTTGTGGCAACCAATACCAAGCTGTTTATCGATGAGGTTATAGTCCCATTAATAAATAACAGGAAGGTAACTAGATGGGTAATTCAAGGATCAATTACTGCTGATAGCAAAGTGCAGAGTATTTTTGCTAATATCATAAGGAGAGATATTGGCGATAGAACTCGCCAGGATTGCTTTGATATATTGAAAGGCACTGTTTTACGCCATGAACTTAGGCATCAAAGGCCTCTGGTTTTTGACAGTTCCAGGTTTCAAGTGGAGATCAAAAAGGTATTCGGATCAATAAAACCTGTTAAGGATAGTGACATTACGTTTCCATATCAAGATCGTGTTATGCGTATTGCCACAGAAATGGATGCATATCTTGATGAACTGGAAGGCGATTTTTCAGACATTTCTTTTATCAAAATGCTTGAAACAGTGGAACGTGAAATGACAAGCATTAATTTCCTTGATTTCCCAACCTATGCTGCCCTGTCTATTATTTTTGGGGAATTATGTGGAATCAGCCCGGATCAATTTTTATATCCGATTAATACGGCCAATAACAGAGCGATTGTAGAAAAAATAAAAAGTTTTATCCTTTCTAATTTAGGGAATAACAGCGTAAAACACAATTATGCTCTGCAGACACAAGGCATTCGTAAAAAGTATGGCCTTCCTGCCTTACTTGCGCGTTCACAGAAACAAAATTTTTCTTCCCACCTGGGACCAAGGAATCAATTGTAAGTTGGGCAAAGCAAAAGACTTATGCGCTGTTTATAATTTGCCTATTTTCAAAACTACTAAAGCCCATCACAAAAGATTATTTTACAATCGAGCAATAAATAGTATACAGTTGTTCATAAAAGATGAACAATATTGGAGTTTGAGCCTTGACATTTCGCGTATGGCAGTGTATACTATATTTTAGATAATCCCAAAAAAATAGGACTAAATGAAATGGACTATCTGACAGTAGTATCTAAATTAAGGACGAATAAGCTGTATTTATTTTCTTTACATGACATCCAGGTTTTATTTCCGGATGAAAACCTGAAAACATTAAAAAACAATCTTACTCATTGGATTTCTAAAGGCCGTTTCGCCAGATTAAAGAGAGATGTGTATGAACTGAAAGATATTAGCGTGGAGCTTCCGGATCTTTATGTTGGTAATAAGCTATATGAACCTTCATATATTTCTTTAGAAACAGCGCTTTCTATGTATAGCATTATTCCTGATATTGCAGCTGGAGTTACTTCTGTTACTACAAAACCAACACGCAAATTTAGCAATAAATATGGAGTTTTTTTGTATAGAACCTGCAGGCCGCAGGCTTTTACTGGGTATAGGTTAGCCTTATATGAAGGCTATAAAGTTTATATTGCCGATAAAGAAAAGGCCGTTGTGGATTTTTTGTATTACCGCCTAAGAAACCAGAGGAGCATTGATTTTGACGAGGAGCGGTTAAATAAGGTGATTCTTAAAAAGATTAAGTGGAAAAAGGCGTTGAGATATGCGGGGCTTTTTAACAAAAAGGTCATCGAAGCTGTCAATAAATGCAAGAGGTATATTTTATGTTAAATATGGAATATCTGCTGGAAGAAGCGCAAGATAATGGTTTGCCAATTTTAAAGAAGAGAGCGATTATCAGAGAATATTTGCAAATTATTATCCTGAATAGTATCTATAAGCATAAATGCGCAAAGTCAATGTTTTTTATGGGCGGCACTGCCTTAAGATTTTTTTATAATATACCGAGATTTTCTGAGGATTTAGATTTTAATACGAATGATTTGGCGCTCTCGGATTTTAAGGCAATGGTAGGCGATGGGGTAAACCGTGGTTTATCCAAAGAAGGCTTTTACCCGAAAATAATTTATAAAACAAGAAAGAGCCTTTTTACCGCTGAGCTGTATTTTAAAGACATGATGAATCTTTATGGCATAGTGGATAAAAGAGGCAGTGATTTGATGGTTAAGATTGAGGTAAACAGGCCTCAATGGGAACTTTTGACAGAATCATGTGTCATGAGTTTATATGGGTATAATTTTTCTTCCATTTTGATGAATAAGTCAAATTTGATTTCCGAAAAGCTCTGTGCCCTCTTTAATAGAAAAAGGGGCAGGGATATTTATGATACGCTTTTTATGTTGAAAAAAAAATTTCCTTTTAATGAAAGAGTGCTCGAGGCAAATGGTTTTAAGGGGCATCCAAAGGGATTGATAATAGAATATTTACATGGCTTATCAGAAAAAGAATTGAAATTTTTGGCAGAGCAGGTTAGGCCGTTTTTATTTAAAGAAGAAGATGCGGAGCTGGTCTTGAAGGCGCCTTTGTATGCTGAGAGATTTCTGGAAGCATATGAATAAGAATCTACAGCAGGCTCAAAAGAACCATCACATAACTTCAGTTTCTGGGATAAAATAAGCATTATCAATCAGGTTATGCAATATAAAAGCTATAATAGCCAGGAAGATGAATTTCTGCTTGTTGTTTTGGAATCCTTTTCGCAGCAGGCTGAATATAAAAAAGAATATCTCTGCAAAGCCCAATATTCCGGTCTCAGCCCACATATGAAGAAATATGTTATGGGCATATCTTGTATCGGTGCTAAGCCCAATCTTATATTTTAAAAATACCTCCTGAAAATTTCCAGGGCCGGCGCCTAAAAAGCAAAAGTCCTTTATACATTTGCCCGGATTGCGATCGGGGCAAATGTATTCCGCCCAAGAAACCCCGGGCTTTAGCCCGGGTGGGCTCCATTATGTTTTTTGCACTCTGTCAGTTAGATTTAAAAATGCTATCCGAGGCATTTTTTGCTTCGTTTAGAAAAAAGACGCGCCATTTTTGATGATCAATTTTTTGAAGCATACGAGGCAGGTCGCGCATATCCTGAGCTTTTAATAACTGGGCGCCTAACTGGATAGGGTCTATTATGGAATCGAATTTAATGCGTGCCATTTTTAAGAGTTTTCGAAGAGAAAGATGCGGGTATTTTAAAATTATATAGTATAAATCAATAAAATCTCTTGCCCTTGGGTTTTGGTAAATAGTAAATGCTTTATTTGCAGCGATATCAAGCGCTGAATCTATGTAAATGTTGTCTTTCTTGGCAGGTTTTTCTATATGCTCAAAAGGGAAATATGTAAATTCTGTTTTAAGGACGTCTTTTTCTATATGCAGAAAGTATATATTTCTATTAAAGCTTTGCTGGAAATCAATCTTTTTTATTTTAAGAACAGGTTTTATTTCCTTAAGGAATACATCTATGCCGAGGATCTCTATTTGACTAAGGCTGAAGAAATCTAAATCTTCGGAATAACGGTGATGAAGGTAATAGGCTGAGAGCGCGGTCCCGCCTGTAAGGTAAAATTTTTCTTTCAAACCCTTATTTTCTGAGAATAAAGAGATAAATTTTTTCTGGGCAGGGCTCAGGATTTCTCTGGCCATAATAGTAATTTAAGGAATTTTTTCCTTGCAAGGTCTATATGCAAATTTTTCCAGTGTTTTTTGACAAGGGTTTTATCTAGTTTTTCCCCATTCAGGCCAAAATTTATGGCCTGTTCTAATTTCCAGATAGTGGCTTTCTCTGGATATTTTTCTAATTTTTTTAAATCCACGCTCCAATTATACACCCTTATCACCCGCTATTATTATACCATATAACACCCATCAGAGCAACTCTGTTTCAGGCCAGTTTCAGGTATTACAAAAGATTATTTTACAATTGAGCATAAATAGTGTACAATTGTTCACAAAAGATGAAAGGTAGTATGGATGGTAATCAAATGAACAGTATTGAAGTAACTGTAGATAAAAGCCATATAGTTACTATTGGCGAGAGGCTTTACGGCGAATCCATAGAGCTTATCAGGGAGCTTATTAATAATGCATATGATGCTGACGCCAGCGAAGTTAAGGTAACGCTAAAGGACGATTTTATAACCGTAGAGGATGATGGAATCGGTATGGACCTCGATGGCTTAAAGCAATATTTTAATATAGGCTCTACCTTAAAAAGAAATAACCCTAAATCGCCTAAATTTGAAAGAGACAGGATCGGAGAATTCGGGATAGGCAAGTTTGCCTCGCTGTCTGCTTGTTCCAATTTTGGGGTCTGGACAAAAAAAGGCGATTTTCAAGCAGAAGCTGTGTTTGACAAAGAAGAATGGAAGGCATCAAGCGACAAATGGCAGATACCTTTAAACATAGAAGAACCAGACCATCGGCTTAAAGACGGCACAAAGGTAACCTTAAAGGGCTTGACCAAGAGATTTAATATTGATGATGTAGAAAGGCGGATTATTGAAGCCGTGCCCATAAAGGCGCCTAATTTCAGCGTTTATCTAAACGGCCATAAAGTAAGCGCCAGGTTTATACCCGGCCATAAGATACCTTTTATGGAAGGGACAGAATACGGCGTGGTGTGGGGCGAGATAATTATCTCTTCCCAGCTTGAACAGGATATGTCTGAAGCAGGAATAGAGTGCAAGGTTAAACAGGTTACCATAACCCGGGATTTTTTTGGGTTAGAGGAACTGATTAAAAATATCGCCCGCATAAAAGGCGAGGTCAATGCGGATTTTCTGCCTATTACCAGCGACAGGACAGGTTTTATAAAAGATACAGCTCAATATAAAAAATTCTTTGAAGTAATGGAGAAGGTTATAAAGAGGATCAGGCCTGTCTTGGAAGAGTTGTCAGATTATAAAGAGAATAAACGCGCAAAAAGAGCGCTTACAGAGATATTGGCAAAGGTTAAAAATGCGCTTATCCTCAATCCTGATTACTGCCCTGAAGGCCTGATACCTATTGCAGAAGGCGTGTCAGATACAGGCGGGCCAGGCTTATTGCAGGCAAAGGCCAGCGCATCTTCTATTGATAAAGAAAAGGCGCAGCAAATAGATAAAGTAGAGAAAAAGAAACGAAAGAGAAAGCCAGTAGTTAAAAGATTGACTCCTACAGCAGTGGTGAGAAAATTAAAATTAGGCCAGCAGGGCGTAAGCTGCTGCATAGACCACCTTGGGCCTGACGGGCCAGAGTGCCTGACAGAAGGCGCTATTATTTATGTAAACCGCGACCACCCATTATACCAGCAAGAAGCCCGTAAAAAAGATACATATATACTGCATATTGCCCGGCTATTGACGCAGGAAATCTGCCTTATGAAAGACCCCCGCAATCCAAGGCAGGCCTTTCAAAGGCAGAGCAGGCTTCTTCGCGATGCGCTGGTAGATAAACCTTTTAACCTGCCAGCGTCTTCTGCATAAAAATATTTATAAGCGCCTCTTGCTAAAGTAGATATTATGATGTATACTTATTCTCAGAGAATATGAAAATAAGAAAATCAATAATATTAAAATAAGAGGGGGTGTTTAATATGTGCCGCGCATTTGTGAGAGAACATTTTCAAGTTACCCTGCCT